>DATEZK010000250.1:0-2966 GCA_035255665.1 Candidatus Limnocylindria bacterium | reverse complement strand
ATGGAGGGCGTGGACTCAAAGGCCGTCGAGGAGCAGACCGGCTCGCCAGCGCTCCTCGGAGGGCGCGTGAAGACGCTGCATCCGCGCATCCACGCGGCGCTCCTGGCGCGGCGGGACGACGAGTCGCACCGAGCCGAGCTCGCGCGCGAGGGCATCGAGCCGATCGATCTCGTCGCCGTGAACCTGTACCCCTACGCGAAGGCCGCAGCCGCTGGTAAGCGCGGCATCGAGCTGCAGGAGCAGATCGACATCGGCGGCGCGACCCTGCTACGGGCCGCGGCGAAGAACTATCAGGACGTCGTGGTCGTGGCGCGACCCGACCGCTACGCCGCGGTGCTCGACGAGCTCAAGGGCCGGGGCAACGTGTCGCTCGAAACGCGCCGGCTTCTCGCAGCAGAGGCGTTCTCTCATACCGCTGCGTACGACGCGACGATCGCGTCGCGCTTCGTCGGCGAGGCCGGCATCCAGTTCCCCGACGACATGACGCTCTCGCTCCGCAAGGTCCGAGACCTGCGCTACGGCGAGAACCCGCACCAGCAGGCCGCGTTCTACGCGATCCGCGGTGAAGAGAGCGGCGCGATGGTCTCGATGGAGCAGATCCACGGACGCGCAGCCAGCTTCAACAACGTCCTCGACATCAACGCGGCCTGGCGGATCGTGTCCGACTTCGCGCAGCCGACCGTCGCGATCGTGAAGCATCAGAACCCATCGGGCATCGCGTCGGAGAGCGAGATCACGAAGGCGTATCAGCGCGCGTTCATGGCCGATTCGGTCTCCGCCTTCGGCGGCATCGTCGGCGCCAACCGCCCGGTGACGCGCGAGCTCGCGGAGGCGATGCAGGACACGTTCTACGAGGCGATCATCGCTCCGAGCTTCGACGACGACGCGCTACCGCTCCTCCGCCAGCGCAAGAACCTTGAGATCCTGTCCGTGCCGAACGCGCTCATCGATGGTCGTCGGCTCCGGCGATCGAACGACGCTCTTGACCTGAAGAAGGTCGCGGGTGGTCTCTTGGTGCAGACGCCCGACGAGTCCGTCACCGAGGAGGGGAACTTCAAGGTGGTCACCGAGCGCACGCCGACGCTCGAGGAGCTGACCGACCTGCTCTTCGCGTGGCGCTGCGTGCGTCATGTGACGTCGAACGCCATCGTCCTCGTGAAGGGACTCGCAAGTGTCGGCGTCGGACCCGGTCAGCTGTCGCGCGTCGTCGCAGTCGAGGTCGCCGTCCGCAAGGCCGGCGAGAACGCGCGCCTCGCTGTCATGGCCTCCGACGCGTACTTCCCGTTCCCGGATGGCATCGAGGTCGCTGCTCGCGCGGGCGTGACCGCGATCATCCAACCGGGCGGCTCACTGCGCGACGCGATGATGATCGAGACCGCCAACAAGCACCGCATGGCGATGCTGTTCACGGGCAGGCGGCACTTCAAACACTAGCCTCGCGCGCGCCGCAGTTAACGATCCAGTAACGGCACTAGGGCGAGGCGTACCCTTTTTGACATGCCTGATTCTGACGGAAAGACGACGCAGGAATTCGCCTCATCCTTTAAACGATTCATCGACGCGATGAACGCGGAGGCGGCGAAGGAGACCAGCCCTCTGCTGGAGCGCCTGCGCGCGCATCTGGGCGGCGATCCCGGGCGCATGCCGATCGTCAGCGAGGACTTCGACAACTACGAGCACCCGAACGTGCAGGTCGCGCTCGACAAAGTGCTGTATTCGGGTGGTCGGACGGCAGACCTCGTCGGTATCTCCGTTCCGAACAAGCGCTGGCAGCAGTTCGCGTTCTCCGATCTCCTAGCGCCGACCAACCCGTATGGACGCATCTCGGAAGGACCAGTTGACTACGTGAACTTCCATCTCGAGGGCGATCGGACAGTCGCGTGCGTCCAGTACGGGCTCTTCTTCGTCACCGCTGGCGACGACCGGCTCGCCATGTTCGTCGTCGGCCCGCCAACCCTCGAGATGGGCCGCGGCAACCGCATGCGCGTGGAGGTGGCGTGCTCCCGCCGCGAGGCCGCGCTCGCCCTACTGAAAGACCTCAGTGCGGCGTCAAAGGAGCTCAACGTCTACCGCGGCAAGGCCATCTCGCTCGCTCCCGGTGGCCAGTACGGCGTGCAGTCGCTGGTGAAGTTCCATCGGCTCCCGAAGATCGCACGCGACGAGATCGTTCTTCCCGACGGCGTGCTCGAGCGGATCGAGCAACACGCCATCCGCTTCTCCGACCACGCCGCGGCGCTTCTTGCGGCGAAGCGTTCTCTGAAGCGAGGCATCCTGCTGTATGGCCCGCCCGGCACTGGCAAGACGCTCACCGTGATGTATCTCGCGTCGCAGATGACCGGCCGGACGCTGATCATCACCACGGGCCTCGGGATGGGCGCGCTTGGCACGATAGGCCAGTTCGCGCGAGTGCTCGCGCCCGCGACGGTCGTCGTGGAGGACGTCGATCTCATCGCGCAGGAGCGCGGCATGCCTGGCATGCCGTCGCAGCCGTTGCTCTTCGAACTGTTGAATCAGCTTGACGGTCTCGCGGACGACGCCGACGTGCTGTTCGTCCTGACGACGAACCGACCCGACATCCTCGAGCCCGCGCTGGCGGCACGGCCCGGGCGCGTCGACCTCGTTGTCGAGCTGCCGGTGCCTGATGCGCGCGGTCGCGCGAAGCTGCTGGGGCTGTACGCGCGCGGCCTGACGCTCGAGGGAGTCGACTTCGCGCGCTACGTCGATAAGACCGACGGCGCGAGCCCGGCGTACATCAAGGAGCTGCTGCGAAAGTCTGCGCTCCTCGCGGCGATCGCGGGTTCGACGGCGGTGAAGCCCGAGCACCTTGACGCCGCGATGGACGAGCTCGCGGCCGGTGGTGAGCTCGCGAAACGGATCGTCGGCTTCGGCACGTCGGGTCTGCCGCTGGGTCCGGTCGGGCCGATGCGGCCCGCGGGCTTCCCGTCGATCGAGGTGCGCCGAGCGCC
>DATEZK010000249.1:0-13404 GCA_035255665.1 Candidatus Limnocylindria bacterium | reverse complement strand
GAAGCCCGAGGACACGGTCGCGCAGGCGGCGACGCTCATGAAGCAGGAGGACTGCGGATCGCTGCCGGTGGTCGCCAACGGCAAGCTCGTTGGGATCGTCACTGACCGTGACATCACGATCCGCGCCGTCGCTGCTGGGAAAGATCCAAAGTCGACTCCCGTGAGCGCGGTCATGAGCGCGGACCCGGTCACGATCTCGCCTGACGCCAGCGACGACGAGGCGGAGAAGCTCATGGCCAAGAGTCAGGTGCGGCGCCTGCCCGTCGCCGAGAACGGGAAGCTCGTGGGCATCCTTGTGACCGCGCAGCTCGCCCGACGAGGGAACACAAGCGAGCTCGGCGAGACGATCAGAGAGATCAGCGAGCCAAAAAGCGGAAAGGCTTCTCACGCGCGGGGCTGATTCGTTGCGCGGTTCTCCACATATCCACATCGTCCACAACAGTTCCGCGTTGGTCACGAGGGCTGCTGGTCACTAACATTCATATGGGCCAGTAGCTCAGCGGTAGAGCAGGGGACTCTTAATCCCTTGGTCGTGGGTTCGAATCCCTCCTGGCTCACACGCGTCGATCGTGCTGGCCGACTTCTAATGCCCGATCGGAGAGATTCCCCCCAGTTGGGGACGGTCGCTTGTTCGCTCGCCATTAGAGTGGCGCGAATGTCCAAACGGATCCTCATCGTCGAGGACGACGACACCACCGTCCGCGTCCTGCAGTACGCCCTCGGCGACGACGGCTATCAGGTCGCGTCGGCGGCCAGCGGGTACCTCGCGCTTGGCGAGGTCCAGATCCGAGAGCCCGACGTGATCCTCCTCGATCTCTACCTCCGCGACGGCATGAACGGCCCGGAGTTCCTCGACCAATATCGCCGCTCCGGAGGTCGTGCGAAGGTGATCGCTATCAGCGGCGCGACGCGCTCTGACCCGCTGACACAGGGTCTTCGTGTCGATGAATTCATCGGCAAGCCCTTCGACATCGAGCATGTGGTGCGCTCCGTGAGGAAGTTCGCGTACGACTGACCAGCGTCAGCGGTGGCGCTTGGGGTGAGTCGATCTCGCCCGTACGGGTGAACTCGGTATTAGACCCTTCTCATTTGGCCCCGCAGAGGTAGTACGCGCGGCTCGAATGGCGGCATACAGGGTGGGAGATGCGGGCCTTTCGCACGGCTCTACGCTGGCTAGCCTTTCTCCCATGAGCGATCTCAGCCCACTCGGTCGCGCGCTCTCGCTCCGCACGTGGCGGGCAGCCCTGGTCGGCGTCGCCGGCGCGTTCGTTGTCTACGCTCTCGAGCAGCTCGTCCCGGCGGGCTGGCCGCGCGGCGCGGTGGCGTCGGTCGCATGGCTGGCGTTCGGCCTTGGCGCGATGGTGGCAGCGAAGCGCGCGGCAGAGACGACGCCCGGACGCGATCGGTTGCCCTGGATCTTCGTGACGCTCGCGGCCGGCGCCTGGACGATCGGCATGCTCGTGCGAAGCGCGTTCCTCATCGCCGAGGTCGCGGTGCCCACGCCGGGCCTCGACGACATCGCGCATCTGACCGCTGCAGCGCTCTTGATCCTCGGGTTCATCGCGATGCTGCGCGGTCAGCGTCTCGCGATCTACGCCTTGCTACTCGACTCCGGGGCGGTGGTGCTGCTTCTTCTCGCCGCGATCGCGCTGCTCCTCTCCAGCGCGCTCGCGAGCGAGATGAAGCAGGCGCCTCTCGTCACGACCGTCGTCCTTCTCTATGCGGTGTTGTGGTCCGGAGCGACGGGCGCTGCGCTGTCGGCCCTCTGGGGCTCGCCGACGGAGCAGCCGCGTCGCGCGTTCGCGATCCTCGTCGCCGGCGTCGCGCTGAATGCGCTCGCGTTCACGCTCAGCCTGCCAGTCTTCCTCTGGGGTCGGTTCCAGGCGGGCACGCCGCTCGACCTCCTGTGGATGCTCGGCATGCTTGCGATCGGCGCGTCGGCGGGGACCTGGATCGAGGACCGCAAGACGGCGCCGGTGCGCCTCTTCTCGCGGGACGTCATCGATTTGTCACGCCTCGCGCTCCCGGCGATGACAGCGATCCTCGCCGCCCTTCTGGTCGTGGTGGCGAATGTGAGCAACTCGGGTGTCGAGCTGTTCGTGGACTCCGCCGTCGCGGCCACGATGGTCCTCCTCGCGCTGCGCGCCGGTCTGGCCCTGTACACGAACTGGCGTCTCAGCGAAACGGAGCGGCGCCGTGCCGTGCAGTTCGAGGCGCTCTATGAGGTCGGCCTCGCGGCCGCGGGCGAGCGCTCCCTCGACGAGCTCGCGAAGCTCGTCGTGGAGCAGGCGACACAGCTGTCGCGCACCGACGGCGCGATGCTCGCGCTCGCTGAGCCGGGCGATGGCTTCGTCATCCGCGCGCTCCGTCCGAATCCGCAGCTCGGCCTGCGCGACTCGGTGGGCGAGCCGCTCGCCGGCATCTCGCTCGCCGCGATCGAGACGCGCGACATGGTCGTCGCGCCGAAATACGCCGAGCATCCCCAGAGCACGAAGCCACTCCACGCGACGATCGCCTCCGCGATCGCCGTTCCGCTGATCGCGCACGGCGAGCTAGTCGGGACGCTCGCGATGTACTCCGCCACGCCGCGCCGTTTCTCGAGCGACACGCAGCGCCTGGTGCGTTTGTACGCGGCGCAGGCCGCGATCGCGATCGCCAACGCGCGCCTCCTGGCGGAGACGCACCGCCTGGCACGCGACGATGACCTCACCGGCGTGCTGAACCGCCGCAGCCTGATGGAGCGCCTCGACAGCGAGATGGCCGAGGCGGCGCGCCACGGCGACATCTTCGCGGTCGCCCTATGCGACGTGGACGGCCTGAAGACCGTGAACGACACGGCCGGTCACCTCGCGGGCAACGAGGTCCTGACCAAGGTCGCGCACATCATGCGCGAATCCGTTCGCGCCGAGGACGTCGTGGCGCGATTCGGTGGGGACGAATTCGTCCTTCTGCTGCCACGCACCGGTCTGCTTCCGGCGCAGGCGCTGGTGAGCCGGATCGAATCGCGACTCCGCGAAGAGACGTACCACTGGGCGGGCCGTGACCATCCGCTGCCAAGCGTCTCGTTCGGGATCGCGTGGTTCCCAGAGGATGGCCGCACCGACGACGCGGTGATCGCCGCCGCTGACGAGCGCATGTACGAAGACAAAATGCGCTCGCGCGCCAGACGAGAGGGTGCGTCCGGGGCCGAATAGCGTTTACGCTCTCCTGCATATCGCGCGGGAGGGGATCAGTGTCCAAATGTCCCGAATGCGATGCCGAGGTGACAGTCGGCGTCGACGCCGTGAAGGGCGAGATCGTGTCGTGTCCCGACTGCGGCGCGGAGCTCGAGGTGACCGAGACGAAGCCGCTCGCGCTCGCGCTCGCGCCGGAGGCCGAAGAAGACTGGGGTGAGTAGCCCCACCGTTGGCGTGCTCCTCTCGCGCGTCCGCGTCGAGGAGAAGATGCTCCTGGAGGAGCTCGAGTCGCGACATGTTCCGACGAAGGTCCTTGACGACCGCGAGCTCGTCCTCGAGCTCGAGCGGAAGCCGGACATCGGAGTGGACGTCGTGCTCGAACGCTGCATCCAGCACAGCCGCGCGCTGTACGCGCTCTGGGTCTTCGGGATCTGGGGGATCCCGACGGTCAACACGTTCGAGGTGGCGGACATCTGCGGGAACAAGCTGCTGACCACGATGCGGCTCATACGCGATGGCGTGCCGTCGCCGCGGACACGCGTCGCGTTCACGCCGGAGTCCGCGCTCGTCGCGGCCGAAGAGCTCGGCTATCCGGTGGTCATGAAGCCCCTTGTCGGGAGCTGGGGACGCCTCATCTCCAAGGTGAACGATCGCGAGGCGGCGGAGGCCATCCTCGAGCACAAGGACGTGCTCGGGACCTACATGCACTCCATCTATTACGTGCAGGAGTACGTCCAAAAGCCGGGGCGGGACATCCGCGCATTCGTCGTCGGCGACGAGACCATCGCCGCGATCTATCGCTACTCCGATCACTGGATCACGAACACGGCGCGCGGCGGCAAGGCGACCAATTGCGTCGTGACCCCTGAGCTCAACGATGTCTGCGTGCGGGCCGCCCGGTCGGTGGGCGGAGGCGTCGTCGCGATCGACGTGCTCGAGGGCGCAGAGGGCCTGCTGGTCAACGAGGTCAACTACACGATGGAGTTCCGAAATTCCATCGACACGACCGGGGTGAACATCCCGGCGAAGGTCGTCGACTACGTTCTCGCCGCGGCCACACCACGGTGAAGGCCGGGATCATCGGAGCCGGCGGTTACGCCGGCGGTGAGCTCCTGCGACTCCTGCTCGGCCACCCGGAGGTCAGCGAGATCGTCGCGGGGAGCGAGTCGCTCGCGGGGAAGCCGGTCACGGCCGCGCACCCGAACCTCCGGAAGCGGACGGACCTGCAATTCGTCAGGTACGAGGACGTCACCCGCTGCGATGTGCTCTTCCTCGGTCTTCCAAATGGAACGCACCGCGCCGACGAGTTCGAAGGCCGTGCCGATCTGATCATCGATCTCTCGAGCGACCATCGCTTGCGCGAGCCCGCCGACTACCAGACCTGGTACGGCGAGCCGCATCCGCATCCTCAGGCGCTCGGCGAGTGGGTGTACGGGATCCCGGAGCTGCATCGTGACCGGATCAAAGGCGCGCGGCGCGTCACCGGCGCCGGCTGCAACGCTACCGCCGGGATCCTCGCGCTCCTCCCGCTCTTCGCCGCGGACGTCGTCGATCGCACCCGACCGGTCGTCGTCGAATGCAAGGTCGGCTCGAGCGAGGGCGGTCGCGAACCGTCTGAGGACTCGCATCATCCGGAGCGCGTCGGCGTCGTGCGCTCGTTCCGGCCCGTCGGGCATCGCCACACCGCGGAGATCGAGCAGGAGCTGACGCTTACCGGCGCGCGACCGCGCGTCGACCTCTCGGTCACGGCGGTCGAGCTGGTGCGTGGGGTCCTCGCCACCGCGCACGCGTACGTGAAGAGTCCGCTGGAGGACAAGGACCTCTGGAAGATCTACCGGCAGCGTTACGGGAACGAGCCCTTCGTGCGCATCGTGAAGGAGCGCAGCGGCATCTTCCGTTACCCCGAGCCGAAGCTCCTGGCTGGAACGAACTTCGCTGATGTCGGATTCGCGGCCGACCCGCGTGGCGAGCGCGTCGTCGCGATCTGCGCGATCGACAACCTCGTGAAGGGCGCGGCCGGCAACGGCGTCCAGGCGATGAACGTCGCCTGCGGGATGCCGGAGGACGCCGGTCTCGGGTTCGTGGGTCTACACCCATGACGCTGCGCGCGGTCATCAAGGCCGGTGGGTCGAAGGGCGTGGACCGCGACGCGGTCGCGACGCTGGTCGCCGAGGTCGCCCGCCAGGACGAGATCGTGCTGGTGCACGGCGCGTCCGCGGAGACCGACCGCATCGCGGAGGCACTGGGCGTCCCGCAGGAGACGATCACCTCGCCGTCCGGCCACACCAGCCGGCGCACCGATCGCCGCACGCTCGAGGTCTTCGCGATGGCCGCGCTCGGCGTCGAGAACTTCCTGTATGTCGAGAAGCTCCAGCAGCGCGGGGTCGACGCGATCGGCCTCTCCGGGCTCTCGGGCCGTCTGTTGGTCGCGAAGCGCAAGGACGTGCGCGCGGTGAAGGACGGCAAGACGCTCCTGCTCAGGGATGACTTCACAGGGACGGTGGAGGCGGTGAACCTGCCACTGCTGACGCAGTTCATCGGACCCGGCCGCGTGCCGGTCATCGCTCCCCTGGCGCTCTCCACGGAGAATGAGGCGCTCAATGTCGACGGCGATCGGGTCGCGGCGCGGATCGCGGTCGCGATCGACGCCGACGCGCTGCTCATACTCACCAACGTGGCCGGTCTATTGCGGGACCCGAACGATCCATCATCGCTCGTCGCCGAGACGACGCTCGACGAGGCCGAGAAGCTCGCGCAGGGCCGCATGAAGAAGAAGATCCTCGCGGCGCGTGAGGCCATCGAAGGCGGCGTCGGGGAGGTCGTGATCCGTAGCGCGTCGGGCGACCCGCAGGTCCGAACGGTGATCCAGGGATGACGGTGGAACGCCGCTCGTCCGTCGGCCGCGAGGACGCCCACACCTCGGGCCTCTACACGAAGCGGCAGCTGGCGATCGTGCGTGGCGAGGGCGCGCTCGTGTACGACGAGGATGGCCGCGCGTACATCGACTGCGTCGGCGGGCAGGGCTCAGCGAATCTCGGGCACGGCAACGCCGCGGTGGCCGATGCGATCGGGGCGCAGGCGCGGACGCTGGCGTCGTGCACGGAGCTCTTCTACAACGACCGCCGCGCCGAGGTGTACGACGTCCTCGCGTCGCTTCTGCCGCCGTCGCTCGACCGGATGTTCCTCTGCAACAGCGGCACCGAGGCGGTCGAGGGCGCGCTCAAGTTCGCGCGCGCAGCCACGAAGCGGCAGGGCGTGGTCGCGACCATGCGCGGCTTCCACGGCAAGACGATGGGCGCGCTGTCGGCGACGTGGGGGCCGGAGTACCGCGACGTCTTCGGGCCGCTCGTGCCGGGCTTCTCGCACGTCCCGTTCAACAAGCCCGAAACACTTGATGCGGCCATCACGAGCGAGACGGCGGCCTTCATCGTCGAGCTGGTTCAGGGCGAGGGCGGCGTTCGACCCGCGACGCGGGAGTTCATCCAGGAGGCGTCGCGGCTCTGTCGCGACCGGGGCGCGCTCCTCGTCATCGACGAGATCCAGACCGGCTTCTGCCGGACCGGCACGATGTTTGCGCTCGAGCAGTACGACGTCGTTCCGGACATCCTCTGTCTCGCGAAATCGATCGCGGGTGGTATGCCGATGGGCGCGATCGCGTTCTCGCGCGCTGTCGGGGACCTGCCGAAGCGGTCGCACTCGTCGACGTTCGGCGGCAATCCGCTGGCGTGCGCCGCGGCGATCGCGGCCATCGGCGAGATGCGACGCCTCGACCTCGCAACGCGCGCGCGGGAGCGCGGAGCCCAGCTGTTGGACGGCCTGCGCGCGCTGCGCAGCGACAAGGTGCGCGAGGTCCGTGGACTCGGCCTGCTCGCGGGCATCGAGCTGAAGGAGAACGCCGGCCCGACGCTGAAGGCGCTGCAGGACGAGGGCGTGCTTGCCCTCGGCGCAGGTCCGACGGTCGTGCGCTACCTGCCACCGCTCGTGATCAGCGCGGCGCAGGTCGACCGGGTCCTGGCCGTGACCGCGAAGGTGCTCGCATAGATCCCGACATCGAGCTGGTCCGCGGGCTCGTCGCGATCCCGAGCACCAGTCGGCGCGAGGGCGAGGCCGTGGAGTGGCTTGTCGCGCGCATGTCCGAGCGCGGCTTCCGTGCCTCCGTCGACGACGCCGGCAACGCGGTCGGTGAGATCGGCGAGGGTCCGGCGCACGTCGTGCTGCTCGGCCACATCGACACCGTGCCTGGCGAGATCGCGGTGCGCGTCGACGACGGCGAGCTCGTCGGCCGCGGCGCGGTGGATGCGAAGGGACCGCTCGCCGCGTTCGTCGCGGCGGCCACGGATACCGTCGCCGGTGTGCGCGTCACGGTCGTGGGCGCTGTCGAGGAGGAGTCGCCCACGAGCGCCGGCGCGCGTTACCGCGCGACACTCGACGCGCCCGACTGGTGCGTGATCGGGGAGCCCTCAGGTTGGGATGCGGTCACGGTCGCGTACAAGGGCCGCCTCGCGCTGCGCGTCGCGCTCTCGCGTTCCGCGCGCCACGGCGCCGCGCCGGGCATGACCTGCAGCGAAGAGGCGCTCGCGCTCTGGTCGACGATCCGCGCCGCCGCCGACCAGCGCACGCGTGAGGCAGATGGCTTCGCCAGGCTCGACTGCCGCCTCGAGGGCATGAGCGGCGGGGCGAGCGACGGGCTCGTCGAGCGAGCGGAGCTGCGTGTCGGCTACCGCATCCCTCCGGGGATCACGACGGCGGAGCTCGAGGCCGAGCTACGCGCCGTCGCGGCCGAGCACGTGGGCGAGGCACAGGTCGTCATCGAGCGGATCGGAGCCGAGGAGCCCGCGCGAACCTCGCGCGCCACGCCGCTCGCGCGCGCGTTCGTGGGCGCGATCGCCGACGCGGGCGGCAAAGCGACCTTCAAGGTGAAGAGCGGCACGAGCGACATGAACATCCTCGCGCCCGCGTGGGGCTGTCCGATGGTCGCGTACGGTCCCGGCGACTCCCGGTACGACCACACGCCGACGGAGCGCCTGTCACTGACCGACTACGCGCGCTCGATAAAGGTCCTGCAAAGCGTGCTCGCACGAGCAAGCAAGCCCATAATCTGAGCGCGACCCGCCGCGGCGGGCAGGAGAAGGGCGGGAAGGGTGTTTTCGAAGCGCCAGAGGCGTCAGCGCGCCGTCGTCGCCGGGCTCGCGGCGCTCGCCGTGCTGTTCGGCGCGTTCGCGCTCCTCACCCAGGCGCTGGACACCACGCTCCAGACCGCGATCTACGACAAGGCGATCGACATCTCTCCCGCACAGGTGAAGAACCAGATCACCATCGTCGCGGTCGATGACCTGACCATCAGCAAGTACGACGTCTACCCCCTGCCGCGCCGGGCCTACGCCGATCTCATCACTGCCCTGAAGGCGCACAACCCGACCGTGATCGCGATGGACATCAGCTTCTACGACCGGTCGCCGAGCCCCGAGGACGATGCGCTGCTGGCGGCGGCGATCAAGGATGCCGGCAACGTGCTCCTCGCGATGCAGGGTGCCGGCGACGCCGTCCTCACCGATCACTCGAGGAAGTTCGCGGTGCTGCAGGTCCCGATCGCGCAGCTGAGCGCGGCGGCGGCCGGCCTTGGCTCGGTGAACGTCATCGCCGACCCGGACGGACGCGTTCGCGACGCGCAGATGCGCATCGAGGGTCCAGATGGAACGACGTACTACGCGCTGCCGCTTCTCGCCGCGGCGCGGCAGGTCCGCGCCGACCTGACGAAGGCGACGATTACCGGGGACCGGCTGGTCATTCCCGCGCCCCTCGGCGAGCGTGTGATGCCGCTCGATCAGGCCGGCGGCACGGCCGTGTACTACGCGTCGAAGCCGGCCACCACCACCAGGGAGCAGCAGGACCTCGGCTTCTGCAAGAAGCCGGGCGAGTTCTGCGTCGTCTCGATGAAGGACGTGATCGCGGGCGCGGTGCCGCGCGAGCTGATCGTCGGCCGGACCGTGTTCGTCGGCTTCCATTCGGTCTCCGCGGTGCCCGACGACTACCCCGTACCGAACAGCGTCGGCCGCAAGATGTTCGGCGTTGAGATCTGGGCCAACGCGGCGCAGTCGATCTTCACCAACCGCTACCCGGTGCTGAAGCAGGGCTTCTTCACGACGCTCCTGCAGCTCCTTATCGCGACCCTGGTGGGCATGCTTCTCGTCGTGCGCTGGCGCCTCTGGGGCTTCCTGGGCGCGCTTGGGGTCTTCGCCGCGTACATCGCCGGGGCGTACATCCTGTTCGCGACGCAGACGCAGGGCGTGGTCGGGAATGGCCCCGTCGAGGTGCCCTCGATCGGTTACGTCATACCGTCGGCGTTCTGGTGGGTCATCGCGCTCGGCTACCTCCTCTTCGAGGAGCAGCGCGCCGTGTCACGCACGCAGAGCACATTCGGGCGGTTCGTCACGCCGGCAGTGGCGCGCACGATCATGGACCGCGAGGAGACCGGCCAGCTCGCCCTGGGCGGCGAGGACCGGCGCGTGACGGTGCTGTTCGGAGACATCCGCGGCTTCACCACCATCTCGGAGGGCATGACCCCGGCCATCCTCCTTGGCCACCTCAACCGCTACTTCGACGGTATGGTGAACATCGTGAACCGCTATGAAGGAACCGTGAACAAGTACAACGGTGACAACATCATGGTCATCTGGGGCGCGCCGATCGAGGTCGCGGATGAGGCGCGGAAAGCGGTCGAATGTGCACTCGAGATGCAGAAGTGGATCCAGACCGAGCGCGCCAAGGGCGGCCCCGATGTCTCGTTCGGCTTTGGCATCAACACCGGACACGTCGTCGCCGGTTTCCTCGGCGCGATGGGCCGCATGGAGTACACGGTGATCGGCGACACCGCCAATGTCGCGTCGCGCCTGACGTCAGCCGACATCGCGCGCCGCGACCAGGTCGCGTGCAGCGCCGAGACGCTCAGCGAGCTCGGTGACGACGTCGACTACGTCGACCTTGGCGCGATCCCGGTGAAGGGCCGCGCAGAGCCCGTCGCCTGCTACCAGATCAACCGCATCGGCGCGCTCACGAACCCCAACGCCGCGCCCGCGATGAAGATCGCCATCAGCACGGCGGTCGTGGCCCCCTCACATTGATCGACATGCTGGACGACAAGGTCGCGCTCATCCTGGTGAAGCTAGGGCACCTGTCGGTGCAGCGGGACCGCGAGTCGTATCTGCGCGGCCTGGTCGAGCTGTGCTCGCAGGCGGTCGACGCGGAGCGCTGCACGTTCTACATCGTCGACCAGGAGAAGAAGGAGATCTGGGCCCGCGTCGCGCAGAGGACGACGACCGAGATCCGCTTGCGCCTGGGTGAGGGCCTCGCGGGACAGTCGGCGCTTAGCGGCGAAACGATCAACGTCCCAGATGCATACGCAGATTCGCGCTTCGATCGCAAGGTCGACATGCGCACCGGCTTCCGCACGCTGAATGTGCTCGTGGTCCCGGTGTGGGGGAGCAAGGGCAAACCGGTCGCGATCATCCAGGTCCTCAACAAGCGGAACGGCACGTTCGAACGTCGCGATCAGATGCTGCTCGAGCAGATCGCCGAGACCATCGCTCCAGTCGCCGAGCGGATCACGTCGGCGGAGTGAGCGGCCGCGCCGCCGATCGCCGGACGGCGGACCGCCGCAGCCGCGAGCGGCGGACGGCAGGCCACAAGCTCGAGGTGATCCTCGACGTGACGCGCCGCCTCATGTCGGTGACGGACCTCACGTCGCTGCTGCAACTCATGGCCGAGGCGACGCGCGAGCTGCTGGCGGCGGACCGCGCGACGATCTTCATCGTCGACGCCGACCGCGGGGAGCTCTGGTCGCGCGTCGCGCTCGGTGCCGGCGAGATCCGCATCCCGCTCGGGACCGGGATCGCGGGCACCGTCGCGAACACGGGCGAGGCCATCAACATCCCCGATGCCTACGCGGACCCGCGTTTCAATCCCGAGCCCGACCAGCAGAGCGGCTACCAGACGAAGAGTCTCCTGACCTACCCCATGACCGCTCAGGAGGGCCGTGTGATCGGCGTGTTCCAGGCGGTGAACAAGCACGGCGGGGGCGCGTTCACGGAGGCGGATGAGGAGACCCTGTCGTCCCTTGCGGCGTCCGCGGCGGTGGCTGTCGAGAACGCGCAGCTCGTGGCCGAGCAGAAGCAGCTGTGGCAGACGCTCATCGAGACGCTGGCGATGACCGTCGACGCGCGTGACCAGCAGACCGCCGGGCACAGTCATCGGGTCACGCGCTACGCGGACGTGATCGGACGCGCGATGGGCCTAAAGGGAAAGGATCTGGAGAAGCTCCGTGCCGCGGCACTGCTCCACGATTACGGGAAGATCGCGGTGCGCGACAAGTTCCTGCAGAAGCCAGGAAAGCTCGACGAGGCCGAGTTCGCATACATGAAGGCGCACGCCGAGAAGACCGGAGAGTTCCTCGAGCATCTCGTGTTCCCGCGCGACATGCGCGACGTGCCCGTGATCGCGTCACAGCATCACGAGCGCATGGACGGCAAGGGCTATCCCAAGGGGCTCGCGGCCGACGCGATCGTCCTGGGTGCGCGCATCATCGCGGCGGCCGACGTCTTTGACGCGCTCACGTCGCCGCGTTACTACAAGCCGCCGTATCCGGTCCGCCGGACGCTCGAGATCATGGACGGCATGGCCGGCGATCACCTCGATCCGAAGGTGATGGCGGCCGTGCACTCCGCGCAGCCGCATCTCGAGGCCGCGCTCGAGGCGCTGAAACCGACCTGGCCGAAGCCGGGTGACGAGGGTATGGGGAGCATCCAGGAGGCGGCTGGGGTGTCCGAGCGCGACCGGGCGGAGAATGCGCCGTCGTGAAGATCCGCTTCTGGGGTACGCGCGGCTCGATCCCGACGCCCGGCCCGAGCACCGTGCGCTACGGCGGCAACACCGCGTGCGTCGAGGTGCGTGACTCGAGCGGCGCGCTCCTGATACTCGACGCCGGCACCGGGCTGCGCGAGCTCGGCACGGCGATGATGAACGGTGGGCCCCAGGGTCCGTTCGACGTTGATCTGCTCCTCTCGCATCTGCACTGGGACCACATCCAGGGCATCCCCTTCTTCAAACCGGCGTTCGACGCGAAGAGCCGCCTGCGGATCATCGGACCGAAGCAGGCGCGCACGATGAAGGATCTGCTTGGCCTGGGCATGGACGATCCGTTCTTCCCGGTGGACATCGACGATCTCCCCGTCAAGCTCGAGATCGACGAGATGGACGATGGGTCGGATGAGCGAGTCGGCCCGTTTCGCGTCCGCTCGTCCACGATCTTCCATTCCGCGCCCGCGCTCGCGTACCGCGTCGAGGCAGACGGACGTTCGCTCGTGTACGCCACGGACACCGAGGACGCGTTCTCCGGCAAGGCGAACCCGGTCATCACGCTTGCGGCCGACGCGAACACGCTTATCCACGACGCGCAGTACCTGCCTGGCGACTTCAAGGCGACGTGGGGCCACTCGACCGTCGACGCCGCGGTCGATGTCGCCGTGAAGGCGCGGGTGGGGCGCCTCGTGCTCTACCACCACGACCCCGATCGCAACGACGATGCGCTCGACCGGATCGGCCGTGACGCGCAGAAGGCGGCGAGTGAGCGGCGCCCCGGCCTCAAGGTCGTTGTCGCGCGCGAGGGTCTCGAGCTCGAGATCTAGCGTTATCGTCGGACCAGGCATCAAGGGGAGGTCAGACGATGAACGCGCTCGACACAGTCAACCAGACGCGCGACGCGATCACGGTGCGACGCGTCTACGGCGAGCCCTATCAGGTGGACGGCGTGACCATCATCCCGGCGGCCCACGTCGCTGGTGGCGGCGGTGGCGGCGGTGACACGCTCGGCAACGGCGGCAGCGGCTTCGGGCTCTCGGCTCGCCCGGTCGGCGCCTGGATCATCAAGGACGGCGACGCGCGGTGGCGGCCCGCTCTCGACCTCAACCGCGTGATCTTCATGGGTCAGGTCGCGGGGATCGTGATGTTCCTTTCGCTGCGGTCGATCCTCACGGCGTGGGCGAAGCGACGCTAGCGCTTTCGCGGCGGCGGTCGACCGCGTAGCCAGAGCCCGTTCGGCGCTTCGCAACTTCCTTCATCTCGGCCGCGGCGCGCGCGACCTCGGTCGCGCCGGCGAAACGGTCCGGCCGAAGCGGCACCACGCCGATGGAGACGGTCACGAAGGGCACGCGGCGGATGCGTCCCCGGCGATCGG
>DATEZK010000248.1:0-2687 GCA_035255665.1 Candidatus Limnocylindria bacterium | reverse complement strand
CATCGCGGGCGGAACGTACGACGTGCCGCTCGTGCTTAAGAACGCCGGCGCGGCCGCATGGAACGCCGCGGCGCCGAACAACATCAACGTCTCTTATCACTGGAGCGACGCGGCGGGGAAGACCGTGATCTGGGACGGCATGCGCACGCCGCTCACCGCGAACGTCGAACCCGGCGCGTCCGCGAACGTCACGCTGAAGCTCGGCACGCCGTCAGCTCCGGGGACGTACAACCTGACGATCGATCTCGTGCGTGAGGGCATCGGCTGGTTCGCCACGTTCGGCGCCACGCCGTACCGCACGCCCGCGACCGTCGTGCCGCTGCGCTACGCCGCCGGGTTCGGCGCGCTGGCCCCGATGTCCGCGTACTGGGCCGAGCAGAAGACGCTCGCGGTCGCGCTCACCAACAGCGGCAACATCCCGTGGAACTACGCCGGGGCCAATCCGGTGAACCTCTCGTACCACATCCTCGACAGCGCGGGCCGCGCGGTCGTGTGGGACGGACCACGCACCTCGCTCGGCGCCGACGTCCTCCCCGGGCAGACGAAGAACCTGAACATCACGTTCGCGGTGCCCACGACATCGGGCAGCTACACGCTGGTCGTGGATCTCGTGCGCGAAGGCATCGGCTGGTTCGAGAGCATCGGCTCCACGCCTGCGCGCATTCCGCTGACGGTCACCAGCGGACTCAACGCCGGTTATCTCGCGACGACCACGCCCGGCCAGGTCACCCTCGGTTCGACGCTCAACTTGCAGATCGTCGTCGTGAACTACGGACCGCGCACCCTGTCGGCGAGTGGCCCGAACATGGTGAGCCTCAGCTATCACATCAGGAAGTCGACCGGCGAGATGGTCGTCTGGGACGGCGCTCGCGGTCGGCTGCCGGCTGACATCGCGCCGTTCACGCAGCTCTCCGTGCCGATCAGCGTCCCGGCGCCGGCCACTGGTGATTACGTCATCGAGTGGGACCTCGTGCTCGAGGGCGTGACCTGGTTCAGCGGCACCGGCATACAGATGAAGCGCGAGGCGTTCAGCGTCGTGCCCGGTGTCGTCTTCTACGGGAGCGGCTTCGGTCACGGCCTCGGCATGAGCCAGTACGGCGCGAACGGTTGGGCGACCGGCGCGACCGGCCTCACGCTCAACGCGGAGCAGATCATTGCGAAGTACTACCCGGGCACGACGTTCCAGTTCGTCGACGCGTCGCGCCCGAACGTGCGCGTGCTCCTCTCGCAGCCATCATCGGTCCCGCGCTACCGCTGCGGCGACAACCGCTTCTTCGGCGGCGCGGCCGGCGACGTCGCGTCGGACGGCGGGTTCCGCGTCCTCAACGAGACGGCGAACAACGCGGAGATCGGGCGGGCGGGCGCGAAGCAAAGCTGGCAGTTCGTCGCGAAGTCCGGTGGCGTCGAGATATGGGACAACGGTGGCACGACCCCGCGCTTAGTTGGCACCGTCCCTGCCGTCGTGGTCGTTCCACTCCTCGCGACGCAGCCGCTCGGTTTCGCACAGAAGGGCATCTACCGCGGGAGCCTCCGCTTCTCAAGCCTCGGCGGCACGCTGCGCGTCGTCAACACCATCACGTGGGATGACTACATCCGCGGCGTCATCCCGCTCGAGATGCCGACGACGTGGCATCCGGAGGCGCTGAAGGCACAGGCCTACGCCGCGCGCTCGTACGGCTACAACTCGTACAACGGCTCCGCCGACTACGACGTGAGCGACGATCAGGCCGATCAGTGCTACGGCGGATCGCGCGTCGAGACCGCCGCGACGAACACCGCGGTCACCGCGACCGCGGGCAGGCTCATCACGTACAACAACGCCGCGATCCGCGCGTACTTCGCGAGCTCGAACGGCGGCTACACGCTCCCGTACGGCTGCTTCGGCAACCGCGTCGTGCGCAGCGGCGGGACGTGGGTCTGCACGCCCGATCCGAACCAGCCGTTCCTCGCCGCGCAGCCGGACCCGGCGGACCGCGCGGTCACAAGCCCGCCCAACCCGCGCGCGACGTGGAACGTGACGCTCACCGGCCAGCAGATCCGCGACGCCGTGCTGCGCTGCAACGGCGTCGACATCGGCTCGCTCCAGTCGGTCGATCTCTCGAACCGCTCGGTGCCCGTCATCGGGCACGTCATCTCAGTGCGCATCGTCGGATCCGCCGCATCGGTCGACCTGCACGGCGAGCAGTTCCTGCGCACCTGTCTCGCGCTGCGTTCGACGATGGTGAGGCTGAGCCCCTTCTAATCCTCGCCCGCGCAGAACAGCGACACGCCTGATGCTTTTCCGACCGCGCCGACTATGAGAATGCGCGCGTGGTCACTATCGAGACACGCGCGCTCGGCCGGCGCCGGCCGCTGCTTCCATCGTGGCAGCTGCCAACTCCACCGGACCCGGCTGCGCGCGACGAGCCGCTCACGCTTCGCGCACTGATCACGCGGATCGTGCAGCAGGAGGTCGCGGCCTTCCGGCAGCGGCAGGCGGATCGCCGGTTCGTGCGCGTGCTGTCGGAGCGGCAGCTCTCCGAAGGCGCGCTCGCCGGTCGCATCGATCCGGCCACGCACGATCACGTCGACAAGGTCGATGAGGGAGCGGCGGTCGGGACGGCGCTCATCGGTTTCGAGGACGGCCTGTATCTCGTCGTCATCGATGGACGAGAGCACCGCGATCTGGACGAGCAGGTCATCCTCGG
>DATEZK010000247.1:0-3448 GCA_035255665.1 Candidatus Limnocylindria bacterium | reverse complement strand
ACCAGGAAGCCGGTGATGAGGACTGCCGCCACGAGGATGTTCGCGGGCGAGTACGCACGCGGACCATCGCCGCCTCCACGCCACACCGGCGACAACGCGACTGCTGCTCCCACCGGCAGCAGCGAAAGCACGATCAACAGGAGTGGGTATTCAAAGGGGCCGGTGTGGTCGCCAGGCCGGACGACCGAGAAGAAAGGTTCGATCCGCTCTGCGACGATCGCGTTGAGCACGAGGAACGGCAGGCGAATGCGATGCCCGCGATAGCGGCCCACCGCGTGGCATTGATCCGCGGCGTTTGCATGACTCGCGAATTCTGGATGATGGTCATGTGCTCGTGTCAAGGAGCTTTACGTCGGCAGTCACGCTGAAGTCAGTACCGGACGTTCGCGATGTCCTCAACGCTCGCCCCCGGCACCGTGGGCGGGGCGAACATGGTGCGCGCACCCCCGCCGTCCTCGAGGACGATGCGCACGCTCGCGCCGCGCGAGAGCGCCTCGGGGCCGTCGACGATGTACACGATCGAGTTGACGCCAACGCCGATGTCCAGCCACTCGGCGCGCAGCACGCGACCCTCGATCGGCACGCGTCTGGGCAATGATCCGCCAGATAGAAAACCGCCGACGGTGAACACCTCACCGCCTCGCCGATAGAGAAGGGTCGGGCCGGAGGGGTTCCAGCGCGGCTCTCGCAGATACGAGAAGTTGTCGGACGGCTGGGGCTCGCGCAGCACGATTACCGGAGTCGACGTAGGTGTCTCGTAGACCGCCAGTGTCTGCTCGCCGCCGGTCGCTGTGGCCGAGAACGCCGCGACGAGCATCGGCCGGAACGGTGCAGTGGGCTGCCGCCACGACGCTGCGTCGTCTTCGTTTTGGAGAAGAGTGCCGAGCGCAAGTTGGGCGCCCGATGTGACGTCGACGAGGGAGTAGCGACCGTCCGAGCTCCGGTAGCCGACGCGCGAGCTATCCGAGCTCCAGCCCAGCACCGTTCCCGTGCTCGCGAGCGGACCGCGCGGCTGGCCGCCGGATGCGTCGACGATCCAGAGCGCGCTGTCGTTCGGCCCATCAGTGGCGCGCACATAGGCGACGCGCGAGCCGTCGGGGCTCCAGGCCGGCGTTAGCGCGCGCACCGAGCGTCCTTCTACGAGGAGACGCGTCGCGCCGGTGGCGAGCTCGACGACGGTGAGCTGATAGCCGGCCCCGGCCGGCGGCGCGACAGGCGTGGAAAGCACGATTCGCTTGCCGTCGGGGGAAAGCTGGCGGCGCAGCACGGTCCGCGTGAAAGACCGAGGCTCCTCCCAGCGAAGGGCGAGCGTCCGGCGCTCGCCGTAGATCTCGATCGCCCAGAGCTCTGCCATCACGCTGGCGCCCTCGGGGCGCAGTCGCACGACGAGCGTCCAGTCGCCGGTCAGGGCGCCTAGAGGAAAGCTTTCGATGCCCGCTACCGTGCTCGCCCCGGCCGCTGGTGACGGCGTCGGCCGCGCGATGGCGGCGGGGTCGAGGCGGATGCTCGCGATCATGCGGTCAAGGTCAGCCTTCGTCGCGCCCGCCGGTGCATCTCCCTGCAGCGTGTAGCGAACGCTTACGACGTCATCGCCGCGAGCGACGAGATAGTTGGCGTCACCGCGCGCGCCTCCCGTCACGTTGAGCGCCGGTCGGCCATCGAGAGTGGCGTCATCGACACGCTGGCCCGAGCCGAAGCCAACGCGACCTTCCGCGACCCACTGCCTGAGGCTCAGACCATCGCGGTTCTTGTCGACCTGGACGATGAGCGCCCAGAACCAGGCGGGCCCGCCAGTTTCGCCGCCGATGTTCGCGCGCTCGTCGTCGAGCGTGCGGCGCGTGAAAACATCGTCGCCAACCAGCACGAGGCTGCTGGCGGGAGTCCGCAACGAGAGGCGATCCGACCGTCGCCATCCCTCGGGGAGCTCCAGCGAGTAGCCGAGATCGCTGCGGTACACGCGGCTCGCGTCCGCGGTCGCGCTTGCGGTCGCCGAAGGCGTGGGAGACGTCGCGGCCGGAGCATCGGATGGAAGCCGACCCGTCGTCTGCAGGAAGACGCCCACCGCCAGGACGATCACGGCGATGACAGCGATCGCGACGAAGAGCGGCCGATACCGGGATTGGCCGCTGCCACCTTTGGAGGCGCCGTGCGCGGCGGTCACCCTAACGACCTTAAACGACGCCCGAGTACTAGACGAAAGTCCTATTCGTTGATTTGGCCCCGCGTCCGTTAGGCGCGCGATGGACCTGCGCGCCACCCCGTCGGGCCCACGGCCGGACCGCGCGTCGGCCACGCCGAGGCAGGTCGCCGACGTCCGCGACGTCACCGATCGGTTCGAGGTCTTCGTCTCCGAGCGCTCTCTGGCGTGGCTTCCGCGGATCCGTCCCGAGAGCGAGTTGCCATATCCCAAGGCGATCGTTCAGGCCGCCTTACGAGCCGCACGGGCCGCAGCGCAGGACGACTCCGAATCGGCGCGATGGACCTCGTGTCTCGTTGAGCTCGAGTACTTCCTTCCCGATCGTGAGCTTGAACCCTACTGGGCCGCTCTTGATCATGAGCGCGAATGCATCCGGCTGATGGGCCGCGCCAATCTTCAGCACGCTCTCGATCGACCGGACGGGCTAACGCCGGAGCTGAAGGCGTCGTACGAGAGACATGTCGCCGGCGCCGCCGCCCTTCGTCCCCTTCGGGATAAGGTCGCCGCAGCGGTGGAGCGCGTGACCAAGGAACTCCACAGAGGCTGAATCCCTCCCTGAGCGAACGTCCGAAACGAGCGGCGCCACTGGGCGCCGCTCGTCGGTTTAGTCTGCGAAGTGTCGATTTCGCCCACCCTTTGTTCGACGCGTCTATAGAGATCGTCGAGAGGAGACACGTCGATGGCTTACGCGGACGTCAACGGGATCAAGCTCTACTACGAGATCCACGGAACGGGTCGGCCGCTCGTCCTGCTGCACGGTGGCCTCGGCGCGATCGAGATGTTCGGCCCCAACCTTCCGGCGCTCGCGAAAGGCCGGCAGGTCATCGGTGTCGATCTGCAGGCGCACGGCCGGACGGCCGACATCGATCGACCACTCAGTGTCGAACTGATGGCCGGCGATATCGCGGCGCTCATCAAGCATCTGAAGCTCGAGCGGCCGGACGTCATGGGCTATTCGCTCGGCGGCGGCGTCGCGTTCTTCATCGCGCTTCGCCACCCGGAGCTCGTCGGCGATCTTGTGATCGTCTCCACCCCGTTCAGGCGCGACGCGTTCTATCCGGACATCCTCGCGCAGCAGGGACAGGTGACCGCCGAAGCCGCCGAGGGCATGAAGCAGACGCCGATGTATGAGTTGTATGCCCGCCTCGCGCCGAGGATCGAGGACTGGCCACGCCTGCTGCGAAAGATCGGCGAGAGCATGGCGCTGGACTTCGACTTCACGAAAGACGTCGCCCGGATCAAGGCGCGCAC
>DATEZK010000246.1:0-7951 GCA_035255665.1 Candidatus Limnocylindria bacterium | reverse complement strand
AGCCGGTCGGGAAGGTCACGAGCGGCACCTACGGGCCGACGGTCGCCCAGAACATCGCGCTGGCCTACGTTCCGACGGAGCTCTCGAAGGTCGGCACCGCCCTTGCGGTGCGCATCCGCGAGAAGGACGTTCCCGCTACGGTAGTGAAGACACCTTTTTATCGGAGGGCCCAGTGAGCGCCGTCCCCGACGACCTGCGTTACTCGAAGGAGCACGAGTGGGTGCGCCTCGATGGCGACACGGCCACGATCGGCATCACCCATTTCGCGCAGGAGCAGCTGGGCGACGTCGTTTTCGTCGAGCTGCCGGAGAAGAGCGCGAGCGTCCGCCAGTTCGCGAGCCTCGGCGTGGTGGAGTCGGTGAAGGCCGCCTCCGACCTCTATAGCCCGGTCTCTGGTGAGGTCATCGAGCGCAACGTGAAGGTCATCGAGAAGCCGGAGCTCGTGAACACGTCGCCCTACGAGCAGGGGTGGATGATCAAGGTGCGTCTCGCCGACAAGGGCGAGCTGAACAAGCTGCTCTCGGCGCAGGACTATCGCGCGCACATCGGCGAGACGCCCGGCGCCGGCGGGGACTGACCTTGGGGAACAACCCCTACTCACCGCACACCGAGGCGGACCGCTCCGAGATGCTGGCCAGCATCGGCGTGAAGGACATCGACGAGCTTCTCGGCGCGATCCCGAAGGATGCGCGCCATCCGAAGCTCGACATCGCGCCGGGTCTGTCGGAAATGGAAGTGCAGGCGCACCTCGAGCGGCTCGCGAAGATGAACACGACCGCTGGCGACGGCCCGTTCTTCATCGGCGGCGCGATCCAGCGGCGCTACATCCCGGCCGCCGTCCCGGTGCTCGCGCTGCGCGGCGAGTTCCTCACCGCCTACACGCCGTACCAGCCCGAGGTCAGCCAGGGCACGCTCCAGGCGGTGTTCGAGTACCAGTCCCTCATGGCCGAGCTCCTCGCGATGGACGTCGTGAACTCGTCGATGTACGACGGCGGCTCGGCCACGGCCGAGGCGGCATTCATGGCGGTGCGCCTCACCGGACGCAAGCGGGTGGTCGTGGCGACGGAGGTCGACTTCACGTACCGCCGCACGCTTCGCACGTACGCGCGCGGACCCGAGCTCGAGATCGTCGAGGTGCCGAGCGCGAAGCTGGCGTCGTCCGCGGAGGGCGCGGCGTGCCTCATCGTGCAGCATCCCGACGCCTTCGGGACGCTCGTCGACGTTCGCGCGATCGCCGACGCCGCGCATGCGGCCGGCGCGCTCTGCGTGCAGGTCACCGAGCCGCACGCGTGCGCGCTCCTCGAGCCGCCGGGAGCCGTCGGTGCCGATATCGTCGTCGGCGAGGGACAACCGCTCGGCATCACGATGTCGTACGGCGGTCCGCACCTCGGCATCTTCGCGTGCCGCGAGGCGTTGGTGCGACAGATGCCGGGCCGCATCGCTGGGCAGACCGTGGATGCGAACGGCACGCGCGGATTCGTCAACACGCTGCAAACGCGCGAGCAGCACATCCGCCGAGAAAAGGCGACCAGCAACATCTGCACGAACGAGGCGCTCGCCGCGATCACCGCGGCCGTCTACATGTCGCTGCTCGGTCCCGAAGGCCTGCGCGCCGCGGCGCGCGCCGGTGTGGCGCGCGCGCATGCGCTCGCGAAGCGCCTCACCGCGCTCCCAGGCTGCGCGATCGCGAACGACGGTCCCTTCTTCGACCGCTTCACGCTCCGAACCGAGATGGGCGGCTGGGATCTCCGCAACGCGCTGATCGAGCGTGGTATCCAGGTCGAGGTCACCGCATCGCACTTCGTTGCCGGCCGGCGCGAGGGTCGCGACGACGTGATCATCCAGTGCACCGAGCTAACCACCGACCAGGACGAGGACGCTCTGGTGGACGCGGTCGGACAGCTGGTGCGCTCCGGCGAGAAGGTGGCCACGCGATGACGCTGCGCACACAGGTCATTCCCGATGTCGGAGCGAAGACGCCGATGCCTGCGCTCGAGCCGCTTCTCTTCGAGCTCGCGCGTCCGGGGCGGAGCGGGCGGCACGTGCGGACGAACGAGGTCGCGGAGATCCCCGAGGCGTTCCAACGGAAGACACCGCTGGGTCTTCCGGAGCTCACGGAGCCGCAGGTCGTGCGCCATTACACGCACCTTGCGCAGCTGAACTACTCGGTCGATTCGGGGATGTATCCGCTCGGCTCGTGCACGATGAAGTACAACCCGAAGGTGAACGACCGAGTTGCATCGCTCTTCGCTGACGTGCATCCGCGGCAGTCGTACCGCACCACGCAGGGCGTCCTCGCGCTCGCGTACGAGCTGGAGCAGATGCTCGTGAAGATCACCGGCATGGACTTCGTGTCGCTGCAGCCCCAGGCCGGCGCGCAGTCGGAGTTCACCGCGCTGCTCGTGTTCAAGGCGTATCACGCGAAGCGCGGCGAGGCCAAGCAACGTCGCCGGATCATCGTGCCGGACTCGGCGCACGGCACGAATCCCGCGTCCGCGGCGATGTGCGGCTACGAAGTCACGACGGTGAAGAGCGACGCGCGCGGGAACGTCGACCTCGACGCGCTCAAGAGCGCTCTCGGTCCCGACGTCGCTGGCTTCATGCTCACGAATCCGAACACCCTCGGCCTCTTCGAAGAGCGCGTGCGCGAGGTGTGCGATGCCGTCCACGCGGCCGGCGCGCTCGTGTACGGCGATGGCGCCAACATGAACGCGCTGCTCGGTGTCGCGCGTCCCGGGGATCTCGGCTTCGACTGCGTCCACATCAACGTCCACAAGACCTTCTCGACTCCGCATGGCGCAGGAGGTCCGGGAGCCGGTCCGCTGTGCGTGAAGGCGCATCTCCGTCCGTTCCTGCCGAAGCCGTGGATCATCCGCGAGGCGGACGGGTCCTATCACTACGACAGCGCTCGCGAGGACCGCGAGCCATCCGGGCGCGGCGACTCGATCGGGACGATCAAGCAGCGTCTTGGGAACTTTGGCGTCCTGGTCCGTGCATATACCTATATGAAGACGCTGGGCGAGGAGGGTCTGGTGGAGACGGCCCGCGACGCGATCCTGTCCGCCAACTACCTCCTCGCGCTGCTGCGCCCGGCATACGACGTCGCGTACGAGCGGCCGCCGATGCACGAGTTCGTCCTCAGTGCGGCGAAGCAGAAGAAGCAGGGAGCGTCCGCGCTGGATATCTCGAAGGCGCTGCTCGATGAGGGATTCCACTCGCCAACGGTGTACTTCCCGCTCATCGTGTCCGAGGCGCTGATGATCGAGCCGACAGAGACGGAGCCAAAAGAAACGCTCGAGGCGTTCGCCGCGGCGATGCTGCGCATCGCGGAGCGCGCGAAGACGGATCCAGCATCGGTGCGCGACGCACCGAAGCAGACGCCGCTCCGGCGACTCGACGAGGTCGGCGCCGCGCGTAGGCCGGTGCTCCGGTACAAGGTGGACGCATGAGCGTCGCAGCGACACGGCTCGCCGTCGCGATGGTGCGCCCGCCGCAGGCGCTGGTGAACCGCGGGCTCACCGACCTCCGCGCCGATCCCGACGAGGAATCCGAGCGCGTCGATCAGGCGCATTACGGCGAGCGCTTGACGCTGCTCGCGCGCGACGGCGACTGGTTCTACGCGCAGGGTCCGGATCACTACTTCGGTTGGGTCGAGGCCGATCATCTCGATGAGGTCGGCGCGCCGGAACGCCGCATCGTCGGCGTCGTCGTGGCTGATGTGCGTTCCGCGCCGACCGACGCGGCGCCGATCATCGACCGACTGCCGGTCGCCGCCCCGCTCGCGATCCAGGAACGCCAGGGCGGGTGGCTGCGGATCAGCTATGACGGCTGGGTCGCCTTCCGCGACACGGTCGACATCGCGCAGCTCGCCTCGCGTTTCCCGGTCCCCTCGGACATCCTCCGCACCGCGGAGTGTTTTCTCGGCGTGTCGTATTTGTGGGGTGGTACGACCGCAGACGGAATTGACTGTTCCGGATTCACACAGCTCGTGTACCGTTTGAATGGGGTAGGTCTCGATCGTGATGCCGACCAGCAGGCCGTGGAGGGCCGATCGGTGAATGCAGCGCGTCCAGGCGACCTGTTCTTCTTCGGTGATGAGCGCATCACGCACACCGCGATCGCCATAGGCGAGCGCGAGTTCCTCCACGCGCCACAATCGGGTGCAGTCGTTGAGCGGTCCACGCTGACACCAGCGCGCAACCTGCGCGCGATCCGTCGCTACCTTCCGGACGAGATGTGACCGAGCCAGCCGTAAAGCGATCCGCTCAGGCCGAGGATCGCCGCACCGATCGCGAGCTCGTCTACGCCGCTCGCGAAGGCGACATGCTCGCGTTCGATGCGCTCTTCTACCGGTATCGAGATGGGATCTTCCGTCTCGGTCTCGCGATCACGAAGGATCCGTCGCACGCGGAAGAGATCGCGGTCGACACATTCGCGCGCGCGCATCGCGCTCTGGCGCGTCTCGAGCCTGAGGGCTCGCTGCGGCCGTGGCTCTACCGCGTGGCGGTCAACCTCTCGTACAACCGGCGTCCGCGCAAGGGCGTGATCCTGAGCCCGCTCGAGGACTCAGCGAACGACACGTTCCAGAGCGAGGAGCGCTCGCCGTCGCTGCTGGCGGAGCAAGCCGAGGTGCGCCGCATCGTGCTCGCAGCGGTCGACACGCTCGGCCCAAAGCACCGCATCGTCGTGGTCCTTCACTACATGAATGGCCTGAACCTCGCGGAGATCGCCCAGGTAGTGGATTGCCCGATCGGCACGGTGAAATCTCGCCTCCACTACGCGCTCCGCCGCCTCCGAACGCATCTTTCGGCACACCCTGAGTTCGGCATCGAACCCCTGAGCCTGCTCGCGCCTAGTGCTAAGAGGACGGTCGCCCCAGTCGTCGAGTCCATTCGGGGCGAACCGCGATGAGGTTCTTCTCTTTGGCATGCAGGGCGGCAGAGCGCAAGATGGCCGATCTCTTCACCGGAGAGCTCCACGCGCGCGAGCGGCTGGAGCTTGAAGCGCACGCTGACGGCTGCGTCCGCTGCGGCATGGCCCTGCGCGACCTCGCTGCGATCAGTGTTGCGCTCGATCGCGCCTACGCGCCGATGCGGCAGCGCGGGACCCTGCTATCGCCCGCCCGCGCGCGCCTGGCTGCTCGGCTCGAGCCCCAGCCGAGCGTGGTGTGGTGGCGCGTCGGATTCATCGGTCGCATGTCCGAGGCGACGATGGCGCTCGGCTTCGCCGCGCTCATCCTCGGTGGGGCGCTCGACCTCGCAGCCGTCCAGCCCGGCGTGATCCCGCCCGCGCCCTCGATCGTGCAGGACTACTTCGCCGCGCAGCCCCCGGCCGAGGAGACCGCCTACGTGCGCTGGCTGCGCTGGCACGCGACCGCCGCGGACTTCGGCCCGGCCTTCGGCTACCCGCTCGGCGGGGAGGTCGAGGCGCAGCAGATCAGCAACCAGAACGACTGGCTCAGCATCGGCGCACCCCGCTAGCGGAGCAGCGCGCCACGGCGTCCTTGCGCACACCCGTCGTCTTCCTTTCGCTCCTCGCCGCGCTCATTCCGCTCGTCGCCGCCTGCGCGCCCGCGATGCCGGCGCGGCGCGACGTCGTTCTCGGCCTCGCGGGGGAGCCGCGCGCGATCCTGAGCGACGAGCCGAGCGCGCAGGTCCTGCTTGCCGCCGTGACCGAGTCGCTGGTGCGCCGCGACGGGGACGGTGGGTTCGTCGCGCGCCTCGCGACGGAGGTCCCGACGATCGCGAACGGCGGCGCCCGCATCGTCACCGACGCGGCCGCGCCCGCGGGGCGCCTGATCGCGACGTTCGAGATCCGTGACGGCGCGCGCTGGCAGGACGGCGAACCGATCACCGCGGACGACGTGCGATTCGCCTTCGAGGACGACCGCGCCGCGCCGCCTTCGACGGCACGCCGCTGGATGGCCGACCGCGTCGACCGCATCGACCGCATCGACGACCGGACGATCCGCTTCACGTTTCGCGCGGGCGAGCGGTGGGATCTCTATCCGCTCGTCGCGCGCGTGCTACCGAGGCACGTCCTGGCGAACGCGGATCCGGAGAAGCGCGCGCGGTACGAGCGGGAGCCGATGCACGCCGGGCCGTTTGCGGTGGCGGCGTGGATCCCCGGTTTCGGCATGACGCTCAGCGCCTTCCCGCGCTATGCCCTGGGCGCACCCGCACTCGGGCGCATCGAGGTCCGCTTCTACGGCGACCGTGGCGCGGTCGTCGACGCGCTCCGCCGCGGCGAGGTCGATGTCGCCGGCGCGCCGGCCGTTGAGGCGGACCTCGCCCGGACGCTCGACCGTTTCGCCGACGGTCCCCGACTCCAGGCGCTGTACAAGCCGGCGAACGCGATCGACATGCTGCGCTTCGGCACGAAAGGAACGGTGTTCGTGGACCTGCGCGTACGCCGCGCGGTGGAGCTCACCCTCGACCGTCGTGCGTTGGTCGAGGCGATCTTCGCCGGCCGCGCCCGCGTGCCCCGGTCGTATCTCGTCGCGCCGCTGTCGGTCGCGACCGAGCCGCTCGAGGCGCCGCGCGTCGATCGCGAAGGCGCGCGCGCGCTGCTCGCAACGGCGGGTTTTCGCACCGGGCGCCTCGGGATCCTCGAGCGCGGCGCGGAGCGGATGACCGTCACGCTCCAGGTCGCGACCGGCTCGCAGGCGCGCATCGATGCGGGTCGGCGGCTCTCCGGGGATCTCGCGACCGTCGGTATCGCCGCGACCGTGCTCGAGAGATCACCTGCGGATGTCCTGGAGGCCGTGGCCCGCGGCGAGTTCGACCTCGCGCTCGTGCCGGAGCAGACCGACGATCCGCAGCGAGCGTCCGACCGGTACAAGGGCCTCGCCGGCCCATGGTTCGATGTGCTGCTCGCCGCCGCCGCCGCGGCGCCAGAGTCCGGGGACAAGCGAGCCCTGTATGCCGAGCTGCAGCAGTTATGGGCTACGGCACTTCCCGGTATCCCGCTCTATCAGGAGCTCCGGGTCGACGTCGCGCCGCGCGCCCTCGAGGGAGTGCAGCCATCGCCGAACGGCGACCCGCTGACCTGGAACGCCGCCCAGTGGCGATTCGCCGCGAACGTGAACTAGTTCACATTCGGGTGGGTATGGAGGTCTAGTGGGAACCGCGTGTCCGCTTGCGCGCCGATTGACTGGCGGACCTACAGAGTCCCAGAATGGCCAGGTCCCACGCATGTTCGGCCGAAAGGCTGCTTGCGGCGGTCCCTGGACCGAGGACACATTCAGGAGGAGGAGCGCATGACAAATCGCCGCACAGGCATGGGGTCGCTCTTGGTGCTGCTCGCTATCGCGTCGCTCATCGTGGGCGCGTGCACGGCTGCACCATCCGGCGAGGGAACAACGACTGGCACGACCGCGGGTCAGGCTGACCCGAATGGCGTGCTCACGCTGAACATGGGCAGCGAGCCCGACACGATCGACCCGCAGAAGGCCTCGTTCGTGAACGAGATCGGGCAAGCCTCGTTCGTTTTCGAGGGTCTCATGACCTTCGACACCGCGACGAGCAAGGCGATCCCCGGCGCAGCAGCTGCAGCGCCGACGCTGTCGTCTGACGGCCTCAAGTACACGTTCACGCTCCGCGATGGTCTGAAGTACTCGGACGGCAGCGCACTCACTGCGAAGAATTTCGAGTACGGCTTCCTGCGCGGCTGCGACCCGGCAGCGGCGGGTGACTACGCCTTCGTCCTGTACATCATCGCGGGCTGCGAGGCGTACAATCACGTGGACACGAAGGCAGCGACGCCGGCCGAGCTTGCGGCCGCGCGCGCAAAGGTCGGAGTCAAGGCGACGGGCGACAAGACCATCGAGTTCACGCTCACCGACCCGGCTCCGTACTTCGTTCCGATCACCGCCCTGTGGCAGGGCTGGCCCGTCCGTGAGTCGGACGTGACCAAGGGTGGCGACAAGTGGACCGAGCCGGCGACGTACATC
>DATEZK010000245.1:0-3343 GCA_035255665.1 Candidatus Limnocylindria bacterium | reverse complement strand
CGCGACGAACGAAAAGACGCGCTTCACGCCGGTGGGGTCGTCGTTCGACCTGCCGGAGCTCGAGCACGGCGTGCTCGAGCTGTGGGAGCGGGACCGCAGCTTCGAGGCGCTGCGGAAGAAGAACGCCGGCGGCCCGCGGTACTCCTTCATCGACGGCCCGATCACGGCGAACATCGAGGCGATGGGCGTCCACCACGCCTGGGGACGCACCTATAAGGATCTCTACCAGCGCTACAAGGCGATGCAGGGATTCGACCAGCGCTGGCAGAACGGGTTCGACTGCCAGGGGCTGTGGGTCGAGGTCCAGGTGGAGCGCGAGCTCAACCTGAACAGCAAGCGCGACATCGAGACGTACGGCATCGACAAGTTCTCGCGTGCGTGCCGCGCGCGCGTCGACCGCAGCGCTGCAGCGATCACCAAACAGTCCATCCGGCTCGGCCAGTGGATGGACTGGGACAACTCCTATTACACGTACAGCGACAACAACATCTCGCACATCTGGAACGTGCTGAAGCTCGTTCACGAGAAGGGCTGGCTCGTGGTGGGCCATCGCGCGATGCCGTGGTGCGCGCGCTGCGGCACGGCTCTGTCCGAGCACGAGATGACGGGCTCGTACAAGGAGATGACGCACACCTCTCTATACGTGCGGTTCCCCATCGAGGGCCATGTCGGCGAATCGTTCCTCGCATGGACGACGACGCCGTGGACGCTGCCGGCGAACGTCGCGCTCGCGGTGCATCCGGACCTCGACTATGCGCGCGTCCGCGTGCGGGCCGACGGAACGTCGGAGCCGGAGACACTGATCCTCTCCGCGGCGGTCTTCCGGCAGACGAAGTGGCACGACGCCGAGCTGCTCGAGACGTTCAAGGGCAAGAAGCTGCTGGGACTTCGCTACTCGGGACCGTTCGACCAGCTGCCGATCGGTGCGCAGACGAAACCGGGCCACCGCGTGATCGCCTGGGACGAGGTCGGCGAGGCCGAAGGCACCGGGATCGTGCACATCGCGCCGGGCTGCGGCGCGGAGGACTTCGCGCTCTCCAAGTCAGAGAAGCTGCCGGTGGTCGTGCCCATCGACGAGACGGCGCATTTCAACAAGGGCTTCGGCTGGCTCGAGGGCAAAGAGGCGCGCGACGTCGCACACGAGATCGCCGAAGACCTGCGCGAGCGCGGCCGTCTCTTCCGCGAGCTTCCGTACACACACTCCTACCCGGTCTGCTGGCGCTGCCACGAGGAGATCGTCTTCCGCGTCGCGGATGAGTGGTTCATCTCGATGGACGAGCTCCGCCCGAAGCTCAAGGAAGCCGCGGCGAAGGTCCGCTGGCTGCCTGCGCACACGGGCGATCGGATGCAGAACTGGCTCGACAACATGGGCGACTGGAACATCAGCCGCAAGCGTTACTGGGGTCTGCCACTGCCCTTCTACAACTGCGCGAACGACCACTTCTTCATCATCGGAAGCGAGAAAGAGCTGCGCCAACGCGCGGTCCGTGGGCTGGAGCAACTGACGGAGCTGCACCGGCCGTGGCTGGACAACGTCGTCCTCTCGTGTCCGACCTGCAAGGCGGAGAGCGTCCGCGTGAAGGAGACCGGCGACGTGTGGCTCGACGCCGGCATCGTGCCGTTCTCGACGCTGCGCTGGCTCGAAGATCGCGACTACTGGCAGAAGTGGTTTCCGGCGGAGTTCATCACCGAGAACGTCGAGCAGATCCGCCTCTGGTACTACTCGCAGCTCTTCTTCAGCGTCGTCCTGACCGGCCGCGCGCCATACGACACCGTGCTGTCCAACGAGTTCGTGTACGACGAGAAGGGCGAAGAGTTCCACAAGACGGGCGACAACTTCATCGACTTCCCCCAGGCCGCGGAGCGCGCCGGCTCCGACGTGATCCGGTGGTACTACACGCGCCACGATCCCGCGGAGAAGGTGCTCTTCGGCTACAACGTGCTGGGGGACGTGAAGCGGAAGCTCCTCGTCCTGTGGAACACCTACTCGTTCTTCGTGACATACGCGAATCTCGACTCATTCGATCCGAACGATGCGCCCCTGCCGCTAGGCGAGCGGCCGCTGATCGATCGGTGGCTTCTGTCGTCGCTGGAGCGGCTGGTGCGCGACAGCCGAGCTGCGCTGGATCAATACGACTCGCAGACCGCGGCGCTGCGCATGGAAGCCTTCTGGGACGACCTGTCAACGTGGTACGTCCGGCGCAACAGAGCGCGCTTCTGGAAGACCGAGTCGCGCCGCGATTCGCTGGCCGCCTATCAGACGCTGTACGAGGCGCTCACGACGCTCGCGCGGCTGTTCGCTCCGATCATGCCGTTCCTCTCCGAGTCGCTGTACCAGAACCTGGTGCGGCAGGTGGTGCGCGGCGCCCCGCAGTCCGTGCACCTCACGCCGTACCCGGAGGTGCGCGCCGAACGGATCGACGACGACCTCGAGCGGCGTATGCGCGCCGCGATGCGCGTCGTGACCCTGGGCCGTACGGCGCGCTCCGCCGCGAAGACGAAGGTCCGCACGCCGCTGGCCAAGCTCATCGCCGTGTTCGATCCGAACGACCGCGACCGTGGCGCGCTCGAGGGGCAGGACGAGCTCGCGACGATCATCCGCGACGAGCTCAACGTGAAGGCCTTCGAAGTTCGTGACGACGCCAAGGGTCTCGTGCGCGAGACCGTGAAGCCGGAGCTAAAGGCGCTTGGCCCGAAGCTCGGCAAGGACCTGCCGCGCGTCCGCCAGGCGCTCGCGGAGGGCCGCTTCACGATGCGCGACGGCAACACCGTCGTCGAGGGCTTCACACTCTCGCCGGCCGAGGTGCTCGTCAGTCACGAGGGCACGCCGGGCCACGCGGTCGGCCGCGACGCCGGCGCGATCGCCGCGCTGGTCACCGAGACCACGCCGGAGCTCGAGGCCGAGGGCCTCGCGCGCGAGCTCGCGCATCACGTGAACAACATGCGCAAGGAGGCCGGCCTCGACATCGCCGACCGCATCGCGCTTCGCTACGACGGCGATCTCGGACGAACGATCGATCAGTTCAGCGAGTTTCTCGCCGGCGAGACCCTCGCGACTTCGATCGATCGCGGGGTCACAGGACGCGGGCACCGCTGGGACGGTGAGCTCAACGGCGTGAAGGGGACATTGGAGATCGAGCGCGCGTAGCCGCTAAGTCCGAGCCTTGCGCAATCTGTAGAGATCGCGCAGCGCGCCGATCTCTCCGCCGTGAAGCGCGTCGTGATCGATCATCGTCCAAAACACGCGCCAGGTGGGCCACTGTTCACCCCAGTTCGTGAGCCGCGGCTGATCGAGATCGGCGTCACGCAGTCCAGCGAGATCCCGGACCAGAAGCGCGTGCCC
>DATEZK010000244.1:0-4114 GCA_035255665.1 Candidatus Limnocylindria bacterium | reverse complement strand
ATGAGCTGCGCGAGGTCCACGCCCCCTACCGGGCCGAGCACGAGGCGCAGCGAGACACCCACCGCAGAGGCGCAGGCGCACGCCCAGAGTGTTCGGCGTGGACCATCGGCGCTCGCGAGCGCGAGCGTCGCGCACACGACGGCGCTCAACGCGCCAAACGCGAAGGCCAGCGGGACAGCGGCCTGCGCGGCGAGCGCGATGGTCGCCGCGACGAGCGCGGAGGGCAGGAGCGGCGCGAGGAGGAGGACGCGCATCCGGGTGCGCTAGCGCGTCGTCACGAGATCGCGGATATCGGAGAGGACGCGGGCGCTTACGAGTCCGCGTGTCTGCAGCTCCTCGACCTTCGTGAACGCCTTCAGCTCGCGCGCGCGGACGATGCGCGCGGCCGTGCTCGGTCCGATGCCGGGTAGCGTCTCGAGCTCGGCGGAGGTCGCCTGGTTGATATCGATCTTTCGTTCCGAGCCGCTTCCAACGCTGCCGGCCGGCGGGATCTCGCCGTATCGCGGCACGTACACGCGCGCTCCGTCTCTCAGCGCCGCGGCCTTGTTGAGGGCGGCTGGGTCGGCGTCGGGCGTGGTGCCGCCGGCTGCGGCCAGCGCATCCGCGACCCGCGCTCCCGAGGCCAGCCGAACGACGCCGGGTCGCGCGACCGCGCCCTCGACATCCACCACGATGAGCGGCGGCGCGGTCGGCTCGGGTGTCGCCTCGCTGACCTCGATCGCCACCGGCGCGGGCGTGCGCGCGCGCACGACCAGGACGAGAGCGCACGCGGTGACGGCGACGACAACGGCGAGGACGACTGGCCGGGGCATGGCCCGAGCGTGACCACATCGCGACGTCGTGGGAAGGCCAGCGGGGCGTCGCGGACGTCACACGTTCGTGTGACGGCGCCGACTATTTCGCGGGACCGCGTTCGGCGCGACCCTAGACGACCCCGCGCGCCGCCCAAGCGAAGCTGACGAACTCGAATGGCGCCGGCGGTAAGAACTCAAGGCACCGCGCACGCACACGTGCCCTTTGGTCTGCGTCCAGCGTTTGGAAGAGCGCGCCGGCTGGGCCCACGCCAAATCCGAACGGCTCCCACCACTCGTCGAAGCTCGAGTATTCGACGCGCGCCACCAGCTGCGTGTCCTCAATGTCACGCAGGCCGCAGGCCTTGAAGAGCTCTACGAGATGGCCTTCGCGCGCGCCGGCCAAGTGCGACTCGTCCCTCGCGCCGAGACCCAGCTCATTGACCGCGTGCCAGAAGGAACCCAGCGGCGTCCGCCCACCAGCGTGATCCCAAACGCAGGCCGCGACGACGCCACCCCGTCGTGTGACTCGCACCATCTCGCGCAGGCCCGCGGCAGGATCTGCCATCAGGTGAACGACCAGCTGCGCGAGCGACGCGTCGAAGACGCCGTCGTCGTAGGGAAGTGCCTCCGCTGCGCCGAGTCGAACGTCGATGCCGGGATGACGCGCGCGTGCCGCGGCGACGAAGGACTCGGACGGATCGACCGCGGCGACCGACCCCGCTCCAAGCCGATCGACCAGCTCGGCCGTGAGGGCACCCGGACCGCATCCGACATCCAGCACCCGGTCGCCCGACGAAAGTCGCGCGAGATCGAGCAGCTGAGGAGCGAGCTGCCGAGAGTGCACACCCATGAATCGGTCGTACGCCTCAGCCGGGACATCGAAGCTCACGCGTGAACTCTAGCGACGCACGCGCGTCGACTAGTTCGCGCGACGGCGCTCCCCGGGCGGCTGCATCTGCACGATCGACACAGGAAGGTCGCCGACCGGCTGGCCGTCGACGGCAAGCTCGAACCGGTGCGTCCCGTACGTCGTGAAGCTCATGTTGTTGAGCTCGACGATGACGTTCACGTCCTGTCCGGCAACGGCGTGTACGGAGATCTCCGGCGGGTTCGGCATCGACTGCTGCCCATCGGGTCGCAGGAGGCGAACGACGACGGTGTGAGCTCCGACGTCGAGCCCGAGGATGGCCACAAGGAACATCCGCGGATGCTGCGCGGGGAGACCGCTCACGCTGATGTTCCGGAAGATCCCCATCAGGCTCACCTTGCCGTCCTGCCCCACGAGCGCGTGGTCGCAGAGCGCGCCGAGCCTGATCTCCCCACTCACGACGTCACGATACTCACAATGCGGTCTGGCACGACGATCACCTTCGCCGGCTTGGTCCCGTTCAGCGCCGCCTGCACCCTGGGGCTCGCCAGCGCCTTCGCGCGCACGTCGGCCTCGGGCAGCCCTGCGGGCATGGGGATGCGATCGCGGACCTTGCCGTTGACCTGAACGACGATCGTGACCTCGCGCGGCGCGGCGACCGCCTCGTCGTACTCGGGCCAGCGCTGCTGGTGGACCGACCCGATACCGCCGCGGCGATGCCAAAGCTCCTCGGTCATGTGCGGCGCGAAAGGAGCCAGCAGGAGCACCAGCGTCGCGACGCCGTCGTTACGGCTTGGGCCATGCGCGTGCTGCAGCGTGTTGGCCAGCTCCATCATCGTCGCGACGGCGGTGTTGAAGTGCTCGATGCCTAGGTCCTCGGTGACCTTCTTGATCGTGCGCTGGACTGCACCGTCGACATCCGCGTCGCGCGCTCCGGCCGGCTCGGCGTCGGTCAGCGCCAGCTCCCACACGCGTCGCAGGAAGCGGTGCACGCCCTCGATGCCGGACGCGTCCCAGTCCGCGCCATCGACCCACGGGCCCATGAACATCATGAACAGACGTAGCGTGTCGGCGCCGTAGCGCTTCACGTACTCGTCCGGCGTCTGCACGTTGCCGCGCGACTTCGACATCTTGCGGCCCCTGAAGACGATCGTGCCCTGATAACGGAAGCGCAGCACCGGCTCGTCGAACCACAGCTCTCCCAGATCGCGCAGCGCCTTCGTCACGAAGCGCATGTACAGCAGATGCAGGATCGCGTGCTCGACACCGCCGGTGTATTGCTTCACCGGCAGCCACTTGCGGCCGATCTCCTTGTTCATGAACGCCGTGTCGATCTTCGGATCGACGTAGCGGTACATGTACCAGGACGAGTCCACGAACGTGTCCATCGTGTCGGTGTCTCGCCGCGCCGGTTTGCCGCACTTCGGGCACGTCGTGTTGACGAACGACTCGACCTGAGCCAGCGGCGAACCGCCTCGCCCGGTGAATTCGACGTCACGTGGGAGTTCAATGGGCAGCTGGTCGTACGGCACCGGGACGGCGCCGTCGGTGTCGCAGTGCACGATCGGGATCGGCGTGCCCCAGTAGCGCTGCCGTGAGATCAGCCAGTCCCGCAGGCGATAGGTGACCGATGCCCCGCCGATGCCACGTTTCTTCGCCTCGGCAGTGACGGCGGTCTTCCCCACCTCGCTGCGCGTGCCGCTGAAGGTGCCGCTGCGCACCATCGCGCCCTCACCGATGTACGACGCGTCCAGCGTGGCGTGCTCTTTCCCGTCGGGGCTGATGACCTCGCGGATCTCGAGCTTGTGCTTCTTCGCGAACTCGAAGTCGCGCTCGTCGTGGCCCGGGACGGCCATGATCGCGCCGGTCCCGTACGTCGACAGCACGTAGTCCGCGACGTAGATCGGGATCCGCTCGCTCGTGAATACGTTCTTGGCGAATGCGCCGGTGTCGACGCCGGTCTTTTCTCGTTCGGCCGAGGTGCGCTCGATCTCCGCCATGTTCCGGGCGCGCTCGACGTACTTCTCGACCTCCGCGCGCTTGGCGGGCGAGGTGATCTTCGCGACCAGCGGATGCTCCGGCGCCAGCACCATGAACGTCGCGCCGAAGATCGTGTCCGGCCGCGTGGTGAAGAAGCGGATCTCCGCCCCCGCATGACCCTCGACCGGGAAGGTGATCTCCGCGCCCTCGGAGCGGCCGATCCAGTTCGTCTGCAGAACACGCACGCGCTCGGGCCAATCCAGGCCGTCGAACTTCAGCAGCTCGTCCGCGTACTTTGTGATCCGGTAGAACCACTGCGTCATCTGCCGCTTCACGACAGGCGTGTCGCAGCGCTCACATTTTCCGGCGATCACCTGCTCGTTGGCCAGCACCGTTTCGTCGCGCGGGCACCAGTTCACCGGCGCGTCGCCGCGGTAGGCCAAGCCCTTCTCGAAGAACTTCAGGAACATCC
>DATEZK010000243.1:0-2245 GCA_035255665.1 Candidatus Limnocylindria bacterium | reverse complement strand
CGTAGTGCTGCCACAGCGCCCAGATCGGTAGGCCGGTCTCGTCCTCCTGGATCGGCAGCTCGAGCCGCCCCTCCGGTGTGGACCACGCGTGCCACGACGATCCGAGCGAGCCGTCGGGGTTGTATGTGTGAAGCAGGTAGCCCTCGCGCGTCATGAGGTCGCCGCAGAGGAAGAAGAATCGGCGCGTCACCTCGCCGTAGCCGGCGAGGTCGAGCGCATCGGCGACCAGCGCGCCGTCGCGCGGCCAGAGGTACGAATACGTGTCGCGGTTGAAGCGAAGGACGTCGGAGTCGTTGCCCGCAATGATCGCGCCGCGGTTGTCGACCTGCGTGCGGATGATGAGCGTCGATCGCTTGTAGAGCTTCGCGATCTCCGCAGGCAGGTGATCCGCGATGGATTCGTCCTTGTTCGCCCAGAGCCGCCAGTAATCCTTCGTTCGCGCGAGAAACGACGCGGGCGAACGTTCGCGCACGAGCTTGTCGAGCTCGCGAACCTCGTCGTACGACTCCCCGGCCGCGATCCAGAACACGACCGTGGAGCTGCCGTTCGGGGGGACGCGGAAGCTGAGCATCCCGACGCTGTCGATCGAGCCCTGCGCCACCGGGTTACGCGATAGAACGCCGTCCTCCGCGTCGCGCCAGGTGCCCTCTTTGCCGGGCGCGTCCTTCTGACCGATGGCGAACGACGTCAGCCCGAAAGAGTGACCGCCCGCGGTCCCCGAGATGAGGAAGGCACGCCGTCCTTTGTAGTGGACGATCGCCTGCGACCGCGGGTCGTAGAACGCGGAGTCCCCGACATCGTTGCCGAACAGGTGCGCGTCGAAGTGCTGGAACACACGTATCTCGCGTTCGCGTCCGAGCTCGTCCTCGACCGTGACCTCTTTGAAGTAGATGTTGCGATCGAAGTCGACGGCGTCGCGGCACCGGAAGCGCAGCCCCAGGGCCGCGTTGTGCAGCGACGTGTCGCCCACGAGGGTCTCGTGTTCGTACGCGATGTGGACCTCCCAGTCGTCGCCGCCGACCCAGCTGAACCGGCCATCGACCCAGACACCGAAGCGGCACGGATCACCGACGGTGTGGTTCTCCTGGCCGACGTGCGGGTAGTAGATGTCGCGCAGCTGATAGCGGCTATCGAAGGTGACGAGGAAATCGCCGTTGCCGAGCGGCAGGTCGCGAGGCAAATCAGGCCCTGCGGGTGGCCGCGAGGAAACGCTTCGCGTTCGCCACGACGCCGGCGTGGTCGCCGCGCTCGAGGAGATCTCCGCGGATCAGCGGCCCGCCGATGCCGAAGCCGACGACGCCGGCCTTGAAGTACGCCGGTATCTCGTCGTACGCGACATTCCCGGTCGCGACGAGCGGCAGGTGCGTGAGCGCGCGTCGGACGTTCAAGACGAAGTCGGGCCCGCCGATGGTCGCGATGGGGAAGATCTTTATGAAGTCGGCACCCAGCTCGGCGGCCTTCACCATCTCGCTGGGCGTCATCGTCCCGGGCATCGTCATGACGTCGCGCGCGCGGCCCACCTCGAGCATCTCGGGGACCAGCGCGGGACTGACGAGGAAACGGGCGCCGGCGAGCACGGCATCCTCGGCCTGCGCGCCGGACAGAACGGTGCCGGCCCCCACGATCGCGCCCCGCTTGGCGAACGCCTCATCGGTCGCGAGCTTCGCGATCAGCTCGAAGGCGTCGGGCACGGTGAGCGTGATCTCGACCAGGCGGACACCCGCCTCCGCCATCGCGCGCGCGGCGCGCTCGGCGGTGTCCGGCGTGGCGGTGCGGATGACGGCGACCAGCCGGTCTTCACCAAAGATCCGGACCAGGTCGCGGCGCAGTGCGAGGGGCTGCTGTCCTATCGCCATCTCAGGCAATCGTATCGCCCGGCGATCGCGCGATGGCAGCCGCGACGCGGCCGGCGAGCTCCTCGGCCGTCGCGAGATCTTCCGGCGTGAAACGGCGCTGCGATTCGGCATTGGTGAACGACATCGAGCCGCGCACCTGCCCCTCCACAAGCAGCGGAACACCCATCCAGGAGCAGATGCCGCGCTCGAGCAGCTGGCGCAGGTGGTCGCCGTTCCGAGCAAGGCGTTGCAGACGGTCTGGATCGACTTCGTCCCAGATGAGCGGACGGGTGTCGCGCAGTACTTCCCACACCGGATGCGTTCCAAGGGGGTCACGCCGATAACGGCTTGCCACCGCCCAATTCGCGCGCTCGACATCGACGTCCAGAGCTGCGAGCGCAACGCGTCGT
>DATEZK010000242.1:0-6970 GCA_035255665.1 Candidatus Limnocylindria bacterium | reverse complement strand
CGACCAGATGTAGCCGTCGGGGTCCGCGAAGGTCCCGCCATACCCGCCCCACTGGAGCTTCGCGGCGGGCTTGACGATCTTTGCGCCGGCCTTCTTGGCCTCGTCCAAGACTTCGTCAACGCGCCCTTCGCTCTGGACGATGTAGTTGAAGACGACGCCGCTGAAGCCGTTGCTGTCAGCGCTCGCGCCGACCATCTGTGCCAGCCCGTCGCGGCCGTAGAAGCCGACGAGCGAACCACCGTGTGGCACGAAGAACACGGAGATCTTGTAGTCGTTCTGGACCTTCCAGCCGAGGTCGGTGTAGAAGCGCTTGGATCGCTCCATGTCCTTGACGCCAAGCAGGATCGCGCTCACGTGCGAGTTCATCTGGTTTCTCCTCTTTCAGTTTCTGATCGACCCTGACGCTAGGGGGGCCGCCCCCGCGAGGGCTTCTCCAAAACTGCTCAGAATCGTCGCGATGTCCGCCTTCACACCAGCCGAGCTGCGCAGACTGCGTGCGCTCAAGACGCCGCACGGGATCCAACGGTTCATCGATGCGATGCCGTATCACATCGCCACGACATGCTGGTCCCCGCGCCGCGTGCTGACGGAGAGCACCGCGCACTGCCTCGAGGCGGCGATCTTCGGCGCCGCAGCGCTTCGGGCGATCGGGCATCCCCCACTTGTCCTCGACCTCGAGGCGGTGAACGACACCGACCACGTCATCGCGGTGTTCCGGGAGCGGAAGCACTGGGGAGCGATCGCGAAGTCGAACTACGCGTTCCTCGAGTTCCGGGAGCCCATCTACCGAACGCTGCGCGAGCTAGCGCTCAGCTTCTTTCCGGCGTACTTCAACCTGCGCGGCGACCGGACGCTACGCACTTTCTCGCGACCCGTCGACCTCTCGCGCTTCGACATGCGCGAATGGATGACGTCGGACAAGGACACCTGGTTCATCCCGGAGTACCTGCTCACGATCTCGCACACGGATCTCATGCCGCCCGCGACCGCTAAACGACTGGAGCGAATGGGTAAGCGCGACTTCCGTGCAGGTCTATTCGGCCATCGCTGGCGCTGACTTCGAACCCCTTCCAGCCGTCAAGGTCGCCACTGCTCGGCTCAGTCCGCCGCTGTCGCGACGCTCTCCGCCTCATCGGTGGGATCGGCGACCTCGGAGTCGGGACCTCCACCGATATCGCGTAGCGCGACGAGCGCGAGCGCCGCGACGGTGACGGCCACCGCGACGCTGATCCATGAGGTGACCTGCATGCCGCTGACGAACGCGCCGCGTGCGACCTCGAGGAGGGCGGTCCCTAGCACGTCGGGCAGCTGCTGCGCGACGCCACTCGCCGCACCGAGCGTGTCGCGCGCGGCCGCCGCGGCCTCGGCCGGAACGCCGGCCGGGAGCTGCTGGGTGATGGTGCCGCGGTAGATCGCGGTACCGATGCTGCCGAGGATCGAGATGCCGAGCGCGCCACCGAGCTCGAAGAAGGTCTCCGACATGCCGGACGCGGCACCGGCGCGCTCCGGTGGCGCGGCCCCGACGATGAGCTCGGTCGTGAGACCGAACACCGGCGCGAGGCCGAGCGAGATGACGACGGACGCGATCACGACGATCGGCAGTCCATCGGCACCGGCAACTCGCGTGAGGATCGCGAGACCGATCGCGGCGAGGGCGAGCGCCGCACCCATGAGGTGCGACGGACGGATGTGGCGCACGATCCGCGGCGCTGCGTTGGAGCCCACGATGAAAGCGAGGGCCGAGGGGAGCGACCACGCGCCGGCTTCGAGCGGCGAGAGCCCGACGACGAGCTGAAGGTACTGCGCGACGAAGAGGAAGTATCCGACGGCGACGAAGATCGCGAGGAAGTTCACGACCAGCGACGCGCGGAACGCGGGGATGCGGAAGAGGCGTAGATCGATCATGGGGTCGGCCGACACCAACTGCCGGCGCGCCCAGAGGGCGCCGATCGCGACACCCGCGACGACTGCCGCAACGGGCAGCGGACTGATCCCGTCCTGTGCGATCTGCTTGAGCCCGAAGATCACGGAGAGCACCGCGGCCAATGACATCGCCGCACTTAGAAGGTCAAGCCGCCCGGCGTTCTCGTCACGGTACTCGGGCAGGACGATGGGTCCGAGGACGAGCAGCAGCGCCATCACCGGAAGCGCCAGCAGGAACACGGAGCCCCACCAGAACTGCTCGAGCAGGACGCCGCCCAGGAGCGGACCGATCGCGCTGCCAGCGGAGAACGCGGAGATCCAGATGCCGATGGCGACCGACCGCTGCCTCGGGTCCTGGAACATCGCGAAGATCAGCGAGAGCGTCGACGGGCCTATCGTGGCACCGGCGATGCCGAGCAGTGCGCGGCTGACGATGAGCATCTCGGCGCTCGTGGAGAACGCGGCCGCGACGGACGTCGCGCCGAACAGCGCGGCACCGATCAACAGGAGCTTGCGCCGTCCGATGCGGTCGCCGAGCGTCCCCATCGTGATGAGGAAGCCAGCGACGAAGAAGCCGTAGATGTCGATGATCCAGAGCAGCTGTGCGCTCGTCGGCCGAAGCGCGTCGCTCAGCGCAGGCACCGCAAGGTGCAGGACCGTCAGGTCCATCACGTAAAGCAGGCAGGCGAGCGCGAGCACAGCGAGTCCGATCCACTCGCGTCGGCCGGCTAGGGGCGGTCCGTAGGTCGTCATGGCTTTGGTCCCTCCGTTGCTCTGGTTGCCATTTAGACGGTGACGGGGCGCCGGGCTCATCGGTGAGGTCGAAGCTGACGCCCGAAATGTTGCGAAAGACGCGTTCCCGTCCGGTGCTCCGATGATTTCCGCCCGCGTCGCGCGTCTATGTGTCAGTGCCGACCCAGGACCATGGCTTCGTGACGATCCGCGGGCCGCTTCGGCGGGCCGATCTTCCGGGTCTCTACGCCCGTGTCTGCGGAACGCTCGAGGCCCACGCCGGAAATCCCGTGGTGTGCGATGTGGCCTCGGCCGCGAGCGACGCGATCGCCGTCGAGGCGCTCTGCCGCCTCCAGCTCGGAGCGCGGCGACATCGCTGCGAGGTCCGCCTGCGCGACGCGTCGGACGAACTGCTCGAGCTCGTCGCGTTCCTTGGCCTACAGGACGTGCTCCGCCCGGAGCTAGCCGTTGAACTCCAGCGGTAGCCCGAAGAGCGGGAACAGCTTCTTTGTGTCCAGGAAGAACGTGATCTCCTCGACGCCGCTCGGCGTGAGCTCGACGACCTGCAGCGACCACGGCTCGTACCCGCTCGCGCCGGGGCGTGGCCGGTAGTGGCCATAGGCCGGCGACCCGTTCGCCGTTCCCACGGGCACGAGACGCGAGCCCTTGCAGGTGATGCCCGGCCCGAACCACCAACGGAAGATGTCCTCGCGCCCCGCGAGCCAGAGGTCATACGGCGGCATCGACTGCTGGGCGTCCTCGCGTATGACCGCGGTGAGCCGCGTGATGTCGTACCGTTCGAACGCCTCGACATAGCGTGCGAGCAGCGCGGCCTTTGTGTCGTCCATCAGCGGCGTCGATGTGCGCCCTGTGTCGCGCGACTTCATCGTCAGGCGCGCACGCTGGAGTGCGCTGTTCACGCCCGCGACGCTCATCTCGAGCAGCTCCGCGACCTCAGTGGCCCGCCACTGCATGACCTCGCAGAGGATCAGCACCGCGCGCTGCCGTGCCGGCAGGTGCTGCAGCGCGGCGACGAAGGCCAGCCGCACGCTCTCGCGGGTCTGTGCGATGTCGAGAGGATCCGGTCCGGGTGCGACGAGCCGGTCTGGGATCGGTTCCAGCCACGCGACCTCGGGTGTGCGGAGATTCGATGCGATGGGCTCGCCCGCCGGACCGAGATCCATCGGCAGTACCCGGCGCCGGCCGGCGCGGAGCATGTCGAGGCAGACGTTCGTCGCGATGCGGTGGAGCCACGTCCGCATCGCGGCACGCCCTTCGAAGCTCTCGATGTTGCGGAACGCGCGGAGGAAGGTCTCCTGCACAGCGTCCTCGGCCTCGAACGGCGAGGCGAGCATGCGGTAGCAATACGCGGTCAGCTCGGTGCGATATCGGTCGAGCTCGGAGCCGAGCTCGTCGTGTCGCATCGATGTAGTCGTCGGCTGCATCGACTCCGATGGTACCGACTCGGTGAGCTCACGTGTGCACGTCGCCGCGAGCGAGCAGCTTTGCGGGAGGCGCAGGACCTTAGGCATCATGGGAAGAACGACAGCGGGAGGACCAGGCAATGAGCAGAGTGCGAGTACTCGTCGGCACACGCAAGGGCGCGTTCGTCCTGGAGGCGGACGGACAGCGCAAGAAATGGAACGTCAGCGGTCCGCACTTCGCGGGCTGGGAGATCTATCACGTGAAGGGCTCGCCGGTCGACCCCGAACGGCTCTTCGCTTCACAGACCAGCGGCTGGTTCGGCCAGATCATCCAGAGGTCGGATGACGGTGGTAAGACGTGGCATCAGCCCGGGACGCCACCCGGCGAACCGACCAAGACACCCGACGGCATGCCGAAAGGCGAGAGCAACAAGTTCGCGTACGACGCCTCACCCGAGACCGGGAAGCCGCTCACGACGCACCAGTGGTACGACGGGTCGCAGAAGCCGTGGGAGTTCAAGCGCGTCTGGCATCTCGAGCCGTCACTCACCGACCCGGACACGGTCTACGCCGGCGTCGAGGACGCCGCCATCTTCCGCACCACCGACGGCGGGCAGAACTGGAAGGAGCTCTCGGGACTACGCGGCCATGGCACCGGTCCGCAGTGGCAGCCGGGAGCAGGCGGCTTGTGCCTGCACACGATCATCCAGGACCCGAAGGATCCCAAACGCATTTTCGTCGCGATCTCGTCGGCCGGCGCATTTCGGACGAACGACGGCGGCACGACGTGGAAGCCGATCAACAAGGGGCTGAGGTCGCAGTACATCCCCGACCCGGACGCTGAGATCGGCCACTGCGTTCACCGCATCGCGATGCACCCCTCGCGACCCAACGTGCTGTTCATGCAGAAGCACTGGGATGTCTTGCGGAGCGACGATGGGGGCGACTCGTGGAAGGAGGTCAGCGGGAACCTGCCGAGCGACTTCGGCTTCGTGATCGACGTGAACGCGAATGAGCCGGAGACGATCTACGTCGTGCCGATCAAGAGCGACTCCGAGCACTTCCCTCCCGATGGGAAGCTGCGCGTGTACCGGAGCCGCAGCGGCGGGAACGAGTGGGAGGCGCTGACGAACGGTCTACCGCAGAACGACTGCTACGTGAACGTGCTGCGCGATGCGATGGCGGTCGACTCGCTCGACAAGTGCGGCGTGTATTTCGGCACGACCGGCGGCCAGGTGTACGCGTCGGCCGACGCCGGAGACAGCTGGGCGCCAATCGTCCGCGACCTGCCGCCGGTGCTCTCGGTCGAGGTCCAAACGCTGCGATGATCCGCGTCGTGCTTCCGCACCATCTGCGGACGCTCGCGCACGTCGGCTCTGAGGTGACGGTCGACGTCAAAGGCGCGGTCACGCAACGCGCGGTGCTCGACGCACTGGAGGCTGGCTATCCGATGCTGCGGGGCACCATTCGTGACCACACGACTCGGGAACGTCGCGCGTTCATACGGTTCTTCGCGTGCCAGCAGGATCTGTCGCACGAGTCGCCGGATGCACCGTTGCCGGACGACGTCGCTTCCGGGAAGGAACCTTTCCTCGTGATCGGCGCCATCGCGGGCGGGTAGACCACACGTGCGGCCCACCATCACCGGTATCGCGCACGTCGAGCTCAGCGTCACCGACGTCGACGCCAGCGTGGAGTGGTATTGCCGCGTTCTCGGCGCAAAGGATGTCTGGCGAGGGCGGAACGACGAGGGTGGATACCGCGCGTGCGCGATCCGCGAGCCGGTGACAGGCACGGTCCTCGCGTTCACGCAGCACGACCGGATCGAGGGTGGCCCGTTCACGCCCCTGCGCACGGGTCTCGATCACCTCTCGTTCGCGGTCGCTGACGACGCCGCCTTGAACGCGTGGAGCCGTTACCTCGATGAGATCGGCATCGCACACGACCCGATCGACGATCGAGGCGCCGTCGTCAGCATGACCTTGAAGGACCCGGACGGCATCGCGCTCGAGTTCTACCTGCTGCGGCCGCGCTGATCGACACGGGCCCGGCGACCGTCAACGACGCGCGGAGACGGCCTGCCGGGCCCCCATCGCAATTCTTAGAAGTTGTCGATCTCGATGATCGTTTCGGACGTGTTCCCGCTCCGGTCGGTCGCGGTGACCTTGTAGGTGTTCCGCGACATCGGCACCCCGTACATGATCGCGCGGGTGAAGTCGAGCTGGCACCCGTCGGGGACGCCGTTTATGTACATGCAGTAGACGATGAGCTCCTGCGGCGTGACGTCGTCCGTGGACTTCGGCCATATGAGCCACGTCTCCCCGTCCGGCGCCACCAGGAACGGGACGAGGGCGGGTGCTGTCGGAGGCGTGACGTCATTGATGCGGGTCCTGGTCGTGACCGTGATGGAGTCGCTCGGCACTGTGAAGCCCACGAAGTCACGCGCTTCGACGCTGAAGGTGTATGTCGTCTCGGGTTGAAGCCCCCCGAAGGATCCAGCCGTGGAGGGGCTGTTGCTCAGGATCGCGGTGCTGTCCCGCGAGACCGTGTACGTGATCGGCTCGTCCCCAGCGGACGACCACGCCAGCGAAATCCAGTTGTCACCGACGTTAGTGGCCTGGATCGTCGGCTTCGCCGGCGGTGTGGTGTCAGCGGGTGTGGTGAAGGTCACGAAGGGACTGTTCTGAGAATTCCGGTTGTTGTTGTCGAGCGCGCCGACATAGAGCGTGTAGGTGTTGCTGGGCCGGATACCGGTGCGGAAGGTCCACGAAGTGGCGTCACCGGGCGCGCGTTCGTAGTTGCTGCCCGTCGCGAGCAGGTACGCCTGGATGCCCACGGGACTGGTGGCGGCTGTCCACGCGAGGCTGACCGAGTAGGACGTCAGCGCGGTG
>DATEZK010000241.1:0-8655 GCA_035255665.1 Candidatus Limnocylindria bacterium | reverse complement strand
GCCGTGACGACCGCGACGGCCGCCAGCGCGCCAACATAACCGCGCGCGGGACCGACACGCCGCATGACGTCGAGCATAGGCGTCAGCGAGTGAGCGCAGCCTCCTCGACGCCCGGCATCGCGAGGCCGGCGGCGACACTCGTAAACGCCGCAGCGTCACGAACGCGCGCGTGCGGGAAACGCCGCGCCAGCAGGGCGCGGAACGCGGGGATCGCGCTCGACCCACCGGTGGTCACGACCTCCGTGATGTCCGCCGAGCTCACCGTCGCGCCGACCAGCACATCGGTGATCAGCACGTCGGTGTCGGTGAGCAGGGTGTCGATGAGGCGCTCGAAGCGGCCGCGCGTGATGCGCGCATCGACGTCGACCGCGCCGTGGTGATACGAGAGGATCGCGGCCGGTGCGCTCGACAGCGCGCGCTTGGTGTCATCCGCGGTCATGAAGATCTCGTAGCCCAGCTGCAGCTCGATGGCGCTGCGGAGCGCGGCGAGCTCGCGTCTGGGAGCGCCCTGGCGAACGAGATCGTCGAGCGCCTCGAGCCACGGCTTCTCGTTCAGCGCCGAGAGTGCGTGCCAGTCGTGCAGGGCGTTGACGATGAACGCCGGGAGCCGCAGGCGCTTCGGACCCCAGGTCGCCCGCGAGCCGAGCTGCGGCGCGACGGTCTCGTCGATCACGCGCTCGGTGATGCGGTCGCCGCCGATGTTGCGTCCCGCGGTCGCGAGCACCTCGAGCCCTCCGGCCTCGCGGCGGACGACGGCGAGATCGAGCGTGCCGCCGCCGAAGTCGAAGACGAGCGTCAATCCGGTCGTGACGTCGGCCGCGTGCGCGGCCCCGACGGGCTCGAACGCGAAACGCACCTCGGTGAACCCCGCGAGCTCCGCCGCTCGACGCATGCGCGACATGGCGCGGGCTTCGGCCGCCGGTCCGCCGATATATTCGACGGGCCGGCCGATCGTGATCTCCTCGGGCAGCTCGCCGACCAGGTCGTGCGCCCGCTGCCGCACGTGGGACAGGACCACCGCGATGAGCTCCTCGAGGCCGCGCGCTTCGCCGAAGACATTCGTCCGCACGTCGAGCGTCTCGCCCAGGAACGTCTTCAGCGATTGAAAGAGGCGCCCCGGCGAGGAGGTGTCGGTGTAGATCTGCGCCTCGACCGTTTTCTGCCGCGGGTTCGATGATTCCAGCTTGACGCCCAGTGGCCGGTACTCCCGCGTGATCGGCCCGCGACCGCGGTTATCCGCGAGATACGCCTCGATCGCGGGACGGCCGACGATGCTCGAGCCGTCCCTTCGGACGTACAGGACCGTGGGCATCGCGGCGCCGGCAAGCGGATCGATGGGCAGCACGGTCGAGCGCTCGCCGTCCCAGACAGCGAGCGACGTGTTCGAGGTGCCGAAGTCGAGGCCGAATCGCAGCGGGCGATTGTCGCCGACGTACGGCTTGGCAGGACTGTTGACAACATCATTGATAGGTTTTATACCAGTGGCACATGGCAGGTAACCACCGACCCGTCTACGTCATCTCCATCGCGGCCGGCCTCGCGGGCTGCCACCCGCGGACGCTGCGGATCTACGAGGAGGAAGGCCTGCTCGAACCGGTCCGGACCGAGACGAACATCCGCCTTTACTCCGATGACGACCTGCAGCGCGTGCGCGTGATCCGGTACCTCACTCAGGTGCGGGGCGTGAACCTCGCGGGCGTCAAGCTCCTCCTTCACATGCGCGACGCCACCGACCTGATGGAGGACCTGATGCGGGAGCTCAGCGAGCTTGGCGCCGAGGAAGATGACGCCGACGACGAGGCAGGTCCTGCCGAAGAAAGAACAAAGCGCGGCCGAAACGAAGGCACGCGCTTCTAACTAAGGAGGAAGACGACATGACCATCGCACGTTTCACCCCGCTCACGGACATCGTTTCGCTGCGCGACGCCATGGATCGTCTCTTCGAGGAAAGTTTCATCCGGCCCGGTGGCTGGAATGGCCAGTCCGCGGGACATCTCGCGGTGCCGGTGGACCTCTGGGAGACGAAGGACGCCTTCCAGCTGCGTGCTGATGTTCCCGGCGTCACGCCGGACCAGCTCGAGATCAACGCGACCAGCGACACCGTCTCGATCGCCGGTGAGGTAAAAGGCCGTACGGATATGACCGACGAGGGCTGGCTCCGTCAGGAGCGCCGCGTTGGCAAGTTCCAGCGCGCGTTCACTCTGCCGATCGCGATCGATCCGACCAAGGTCGAGGCGACATTCGACAATGGCGTGCTGCACCTCGTGCTGCCGAAGGCCGAGAACGTGAAGCCGAGGATGATCAAGGTCAACGCAACCAACGCGAACTCGAAGTAGTACCAATACGAACGGAAAGCGGGTGGCCGGGCGGAATGTCGAGCCCGGCCACGCCGTTCTCATAACGAACAGAACCAACGCGCAGACCCGAACCGCGAAGAGAAACAGAGGAACAAAATGACGGACGAAACGAAGACGACCACACCGGAGGGCGCGTACCCGAGCGATCTGCCCGTGGTACCGCTGCGCGAAGCGGTCGTCTTTCCAAAGTTGGTCGTACCGCTCGGCGTCGGCCGCGAGAAGTCCGTCGCCGCGATCAATGCCGCGATGGCTGAGGAGCGACACCTCATCGTGCTCGTTGCCCAGCGCGATGCCGAGATCGACGACGTGCAGCCCGAGCAGATCTACAACGTGGGCACGGTCGCCGAGATCGTGCGCCTGCTCCGGATCCCGGACGGCAGCGCGCAGATCATCGTGCAGGGCGCGCAGCGCGTGAAGATCACCGGCTACCAGCCGGAGTCGCGCTTCTTCCGCGTCACGTTCGAGCCGATCGTCGAGGAGCTCGGCGACCCGGTCGAGCGCGAGGCGCAGCTGCGCAACGTGAAGGCGCTCTTCGAGCGCTACGTGGACAACGGCGGATCGATCCTGCCCGAGCTCGCGATGACCGCGAAGAACACTGATGACCCGGCGCACTTCTCGGATCTCGTCGCGTCCAGCCCGGATCTCACGCTGGAGCAGCGTCAGCAGCTCCTCGAGACACGCAATGTCATCGAGCGGCTGCGCTTCCTGAGCGTGTTCCTGGCGAAGCAGAACGAGATCCTCGAGCTGAAGCAGAAGATCCAGAGCGAGGTCCAGCAGACGCTCGACAAGACGCAGCGCGAATACATCCTGCGCGAGCAGATGAAGGCGATCCAGAAGGAGCTCGGCGACGACGACCAGGGCTCCGAGGTGCGCGAGCTGCGCGAGAAGATCGAGGCGGCCGGCATGCCCGACCCCGTGAAGGAGAAGGCGCTCAAGGAGCTCGGCCGTCTCGAGAAGATCCCGCAGGCCTCGCCGGAGACCGGCGTCATCCGCACGTATGTTGACTGGCTCGTGTCGCTGCCCTGGAAAGTCGCCGCGAACGACGACTGGGACATCTCCGAGGCGGCGAAGATCCTCGACGAGGATCACTACGGCCTGCCAAAGGTGAAGGACCGGATCATCGAGTACATGGCGGTGCGCAAGCTCTCGCAGAACCTGCGCGCGCCGATCCTGTGCTTCGTCGGCCCGCCCGGCGTCGGCAAGACCAGCCTCGGCAAGTCCATCGCGCGCGCGATGGGCCGCAAGTTCATCCGCATGTCTCTTGGTGGCATCCGTGATGAGGCGGAGATCCGCGGGCACCGCCGCACCTACGTGGGCGCGCTCCCCGGCCGGATCCTGCAGAACATGAAGACCGCCGCCGAAGTGAACCCCGTGTTCATGCTCGACGAGATCGACAAGGTCGGCGCGGACTTCCGCGGCGACCCGAGCTCAGCGCTGCTCGAGGTGCTCGACCCCGAGCAGAACAACACGTTCTCGGACCACTACCTCGAGGTGCCGTACGACCTGTCGAAGGTCATCTTCATCACGACGGCGAACGTCGAGGACACGATCATCGCGCCGCTGCGCGACCGTATGGAGATCATCCGTCTCCCCGGCTACACCGAGGAGGAGAAGCTCCACATCGCGAAGGGTTACCTCGTGCCGCGCCAGCTGAAGCAGCACGGCCTGATGCCCGCCGATCGTCCAAAGGACGCGTCGGAGACGATCGACGCCGGCGCTGCGACGGAGCCAAGGCCCAACGCCGAGGAAGTGACGGGCGAGACGCGCCTCGTCATCGGCGACGAAGTTCTCCGCGAGCTCGTGCGCCGCTACACACGCGAAGCCGGAGTCCGCAACCTCGAGCGGGAGATCGGAACGATCTGCCGCAAGGTCGCGCGAGCGATCGCCGAGGGCAAGACGGATAAGGTCGAGGTCACCCTCGAGCTCGTCGCCGAGTACCTCGGACCACAGCGCTTCGACTACGGGCTGGCGGAGGAAGAGGACCAGGTCGGCGCGGCCACCGGGGTCTCGGTCTCCGAGGCCGGCGGTGACGTGCTCACCGTCGAGGCCACGGTCATCGACGGCAAGGACGAGGACTTCACGCTCACCGGCCAGATCGGCAAGGTCATGGAGGAGTCGGCTCGTGCCGCGCTCTCGTACGTGCGAGCCCACGAACGCGATTTCGGGATCCCGAAGGGATTCTTCGAGGATCACGCGATGCACATCCACGTCCCAGCGGGCGCCATTCCCAAGGATGGTCCGTCCGCCGGCGTGACGATGGCGACCGCCATCGTGTCGGCCCTTTCGGGCCGTCGCGTCCGACGCGACGTCGCGATGACCGGCGAGATCACGCTGCGCGGCAGGGTCCTGCCGATCGGCGGAGTGAAGGAGAAGCTGCTCGCGGCGCACCGCGCCGGGATCAAGACCTTCATCCTCCCTGAGAAGAACAAGAAGGACCTGATCGACATCCCGAAGGAAGTGCTCGACACGGTCGAGATCAAGACGGTCGACAACATCGACCAGGTCCTGAAGATCGCGCTGCAGCCGGGTCAGCCGGCTGTCACGCCGGCACAGATCGAGGCGGCGACCACACACGGCGTAGTCGTGCCGCCGCCGGCGCACTAGAGGGGGTTGCAGGGGTTCTACCCCTGCGATGACCGATATGCCCGTCGAATACAAGGACTACTACAAGACACTCGGCGTCTCGAAGACCGCGAGCGCCGAGGAGATCAAGAAGGCGTACCGCAAGCTCGCGCGCCAGCACCATCCCGACGTCAACAAGAAACCTGAGGCCGAGAAGCGCTTCAAGGAGATCAACGAGGCCAACGAGGTCCTCTCCGATCCTGAGAAGCGCAGGCGCTACGACACCGTCGGTCCGGAGTGGGCGCGCTTCCAGAACGGTGGCGCACAGCAACAGCCGGGCGGCTTCCAGTGGGTCTACACCGGCCAGCCCGGCGCCGATCCGTTCAACGGCGGAGCGGGCGGCTTCTCGGACTTCTTCCGCACGCTGTTCGGTGAGGGACAGGCGGACTTCGACACGGGGCCGCTGTTCGGGCGCACCAGCACTCGGCGCCGTCGGGCCGCGGTCGGCGCCGACGTCGAGCACGAAGTCGAGATCACGCTGCCCGAGGCGTACAAGGGGACCGAACGAACACTGGAGCTGCGGGTCCCCGATGGGACCACGCGGCGCCTCAGCGTGAAGATCCCGGCCGGCGTGAGGGACAGTCAGCGTATCCGTCTGGCCGGACAAGGCGCGCCGGGCGGAGAAGGCGGGCCGTCAGGAGATCTGTTCCTGCGCGTACGTGTTCGGCCACATCCCGTCTTCCAGCGCGACGGCGACGATCTCCGGATGGAGCTGCCCGTCGCTTTGCACGAGGCGCTCCTCGGCGCGGAGGTCACGCTGCCGACGCTCAAGGGACGCGTGTCGCTCCGCATCCCGCCTGAGACGCAGAACGGCCGCGTCATCCGGCTCGCGGGGCAGGGGATGCCTCGCGCGACCGGTGGACACGGGGATCTCTACGTCACGGTGAAGGTCGTGCTGCCGACGAAGCTCAGCGAGAAAGAGCGCGAGCTGGTCACAGAGTTCGCGACCTCACGCGCCGGTGAGGATCCCCGCAAGGGCCTTCTCTAGCGTTTGGTAGTTAGGGGAACTGAAATGATCGATCCGAACAAGCTCACTGAGAAATCACAAGAAGCGATCATCAGCGCGCAGCAGCGTGCGCGCGAGAACGGCCACAGCCAGATCGACGTCGAGCATCTCGCCGCCGCGCTGATCGAGCAGCAGGGCGGCATCGTCCCGAGCGTGCTGACCGCGCTGGGGGTGCAGCCCGCGCAAGTCGCTAGCGCCCTCGGCACCGAGCTCGAGCGGCAGCCGAAGGTCTCCGGCAACGTGCAGATCGGCGCGTCCGCTCGCCTCGGCCGCGTGCTCCAGCAGGCGCAGAAGGAGGCCGAAGCGCTCGGCGACGAGTACGTCTCCACGGAACACCTGCTGCTCGGGATGACCGCCGACAACGGCTACACCGGTCAGGCGCTGAAGCGCCTCGGCGTCACGCACGAACGTGTCCTGAACGCGCTCAAAGAGGTGCGCGGCAATCAGCGCGTCACCGACGCGAATCCTGAGGGCAAGTACCAGTCGCTCGAGAAGTACGGCCGCGATCTGACGGAGCTCGCGCGCAAGGGCAAGATCGATCCGGTCATCGGCCGCGACGAAGAGATCCGGCGCGTGATCCAGGTCCTCTCGCGCCGCACGAAGAACAACCCCGTGCTCATCGGCGAGCCGGGCGTCGGCAAGACCGCGATCGTCGAGGGCCTCGCGCAGCGCATCGTGCGCGGGGACGTGCCCGAGGGTCTCAAGGACAAGCAGATATTCGAGTTGAACATCGGCTCGCTCCTCGCCGGCGCGAAGTACCGCGGCGAGTTCGAAGAGCGGCTCAAGGCCGTGCTCAAGGAGATCGCGGCGAGCGAAGGCAAGATCATCCTGTTCATCGACGAGCTGCACACCGTGGTCGGCGCCGGCGCGGCGGAAGGCGCGGTCGACGCCGCGAACATGCTGAAGCCGATGCTCGCGCGCGGCGAGCTGCACACGATCGGCGCGACGACGCTCGACGAATACCGCAAGCACATCGAGAAGGATGCCGCCCTCGAGCGGCGCTTCCAGCCGGTCTACGTCGGCGAGCCGTCGATCGAGGACACCATCTCGATCCTGCGCGGACTGCGCGAGCGCTACGAGGTGCACCACGGCGTCCGCATCCAGGACTCCGCGCTCGTCGCGGCCGCGACACTCTCTGCGCGCTATATCTCCGACCGGTTCCTGCCAGACAAGGCCATCGATCTGGTGGACGAGGCTGCGTCGAAGCTGCGCATGGAGATCGACTCGATGCCCGCCGAGCTCGACGAGGTCGAGCGACGCATCCGCCAGCTCGAGATCGAGCGCGAAGCCCTCAAGAAGGAGAGCGACGAGGCCAGCAAGGAGCGCCTCGTGCGCCTCGAGAAGGAGCTCGCCGACCTGAAGGAGTCGTCCGAGGGGCTGCGCTCGAGATGGCAGCAGGAGAAGGGCGCGATCCAGAAGATCCGTGAGAAGAAATCGCAGCTCGAGAACGTCCGAATGGACATCGAGAAGGCCGAGCGCGCCGCCGACTACGGCAAGGCCGCAGAGCTGAAGTACGGCACGCTGGCCGCACTGGAGCGTGAGGTCCGCGAGGCTGAGGAGAAGCTCGCCGCACTACATCGCGGCGAGAAGCTGCTCACCGAAGAGGTCACGCCCGAGGACATCGCCGAAGTCGTGGCGAAGTGGACCGGCGTGCCGGTCACCAAGCTTCTCGAAGGCGAAGTCTCGAAGCTGCTGAAGATGGAGGAGAACCTCCACGCTCGCGTTGTCGGGCAAGAGGAGGCGGTCACCGCCGTCGCGAACGCGGTGCGCCGCGCGCGCGCCGGCATGCAGGACCCGAACCGACCGCTGGGCTCGTTCCTGTTCCTCGGTCCGACGGGCGTCGGCAAAACGCTACTCGCGAAAGCGCTCGCGGAATTCCTCTTCGACGACGAGAAGGCGATGGTCCGCATCGACATGAGCGAGTACATGGAAAAGCACACGGTGTCTCGGTTGGTCGGAGCGCCACCCGGCTACATCGGTTACGACGAGGGTGGCCAGCTCACCGAAGCGGTCCGACGCCGTCCATACGCGGTACTCCTGCTCGACGAGATCGAGAAGGCGCACCCCGATGTGTTCAACGTCCTGCTCCAGGTCCTCGATGACGGCCGTCTTACCGACGGCCATGGGCGCACCGTCAGCTTCAAGAACACCGTGATCATCATGACCAGCAACGTCGGCTCGACGTTCATCGCCGAGCTCGCGGACCAGCCGGACGTCATGCGCAAGCGCGTGATGGATGCGCTGCACGGACAGTTCCGGCCCGAGTTCCTCAACCGCGTGGACGAGATCGTCATCTTCAAGAATCTCGTGACCGAGCAGCTCATGGAGATCGTCGAGAAGGAGACCGCGATCCTCGCGAAGCGCCTCGCCGAACGCAAGATCACGCTCGAGCTCACGCCGAACGCGAAGGCGCTCGTCGCGAACGAAGGCTTCGATCCCGCGTATGGCGCTCGCCCGCTCAAACGAGTCATCCAGAAGCGCGTCCTGGATCCGCTCGCGCAGAAGATGCTCTCCGGCGAGTACCGCGAGGGCGACACCGTCGTGGTCGATGCGCAGAACGGCGAGATCGTGTTCTGGTCGGAGGAGTACGCGGCGGAAGTCGCAAAGGAAAACGGAAAGAAGCCCGTCGGCGCCGCTAGGCAGAACTAGCACTGTTCGCGGCGAGAGCCC
>DATEZK010000240.1:0-2238 GCA_035255665.1 Candidatus Limnocylindria bacterium | reverse complement strand
CGCTCGGCCCGCTGTCGCTCGGCCTGCTTTCGGACGGTCCGCTGTCGGCCGGACCGCTGTCGGCCGGACCGTTGTCAGGCGCGGCCGCTTCGTCTGAGCGCTTCTCGAAGTCTTCCATGGTCATGCTCCCTTGCGGACGCGCCACCAGCGCGTGCCGTCTTTGGTGTCCTTCACGCGGATCCCGTACGTACGCTCGAGCTCCGCGCGAAGCTCGTCAGAACGCTTGTAATCACCTTTTTTACGCGCCTCGTCGCGCTCGGCCAGAACGGCTCTCTCTTCGGCTGAGAGATCGGCGTCGCTCGCGCGATCACGCAGCGACAGCGCCAGCACCTGGTCCATGTCGAACAGCACCTCGAGCGCGTGGCGCTTCGTCGCCACATCGCCGGTGGTGGCGTCACCAAGGAGCGCTTCGGCCTGCACCAGCGCCGACGGCGTGTTCAGGTCGTCGGTCAACGCCGCCACGAAGGCCGCGCGCCGTGGATCCTCCGTTGCGACATCGATCGGTGTGCCGCCGGTCGCCTGCCACGCGTCGCGGATGATCCCGCGCCACCGGTCGAGTCGGCTCTGCGCTGCTTTCAGCCCCTCGCGCGTGAAGTCGATCGGCTGGCGGTACTTGTTGTTGAGGACGAGCATCCGGAACGCAAGTGGCTCGAATCCCCACGACTCGAGATCGCTCAGCAGGAAGACGTTGCCGATCGACTTGTGCATCGCGCCGCCGTCGACCTTGAGGAAGCGCACGTGCGTCCAGTACTTCGCGAACGGCTTGCCGGTGGCCGCCTCCGACTGTGCGATCTCGCATTCGTGGTGCGGGAAGAGGTGGTCCTCTCCGCCGGAGTGGATGTCGAACGTCTCGCCGAGGTACTTCATCGACATCGCGGAGCACTCGATGTGCCAACCGGGGTTGCCGACGCCCCACGGTGAATCCCAGAACTGCAGGTCGCCTGGCTTCTTCGCGCGCCAGAGCGCGAAGTCGGTCGCATGGCGCTTGTTCTTGTTCACTTCGACGCGCTTCCCCGCCTCGCGGTCCTGCGGTGGCTCGGCGTTGAGCCGGGTGCCGTAGCCAGGGAACGTGGTCGTGTCGAAGTACACGCCGTCGGCCGCGGCGTACGCGTTGCCTTTGTCGATCAGGCGCTGGATCAGCGCGATCATCTCTGGGATGTGCTCGGTCGCCTTCGGCATCACGTGCGGGGGCAGGATGTTCAGCTTCTGGCGATCGATGAGGAACTGGTCGGTGTACTTGCGCGCCAACGATTCCGGATCGCGCCCCTCGCGCTTGGCCGCGATCATCATGCGGTCCTCGCCCTCGTCGACATCACCGGCGATGTGACCGACATCGGTGATGTTCATGACCGACTTCACGCGGTAGCCGAGGTACTCGAGCGTCCGCCGCTGTACGTCCGAAACGATGTACCGGTAGAGATTGCCGATCGTCTGCCAGTCGTAGACGGTCGGACCGCAGTCGTAGATCCCGGCCTGGCCGGGGACGAGCGGGACGAAAGGCTCGATCTGACGACTGGCGCTGTTGAAGAGCCGGACGCCCGGCGGGGCCATGACCGTGATGGCTCTCTCCTTTATTAGTCGAGCAACGCGATCGCGAGCGCCGCGATGGCTTCGCCGGACCCGACGACCCCCAGGCCGTCGTTCGTCGTTGCCTTGACGCTGACCCGTCCGCTCTCGATCCCGAGAGCGCCCGCGATGGCGTCCCGCATCGCGCCGACGTGCGGCGCGAGGCGCGGCGCCTGCGCGATGACCGTCGCGTCAAGTGACGCCACTGCGAAACCAGCCTCGCGGATGAGCGCGCCCACCCGCTTCAGCAGTCCGAGACTGCTGGCGCCGGCGTAGGCCGGGTCGTCACTCGGGAAGTGCCGTCCGAGGTCCCCGAGATTCGCTGCGCCGAGGAGTGCGTCCATGAGTGCGTGAAGTAGGACGTCGCCATCGGAGTGACCAGCGAGACCGGTCGGGTGCTCGATCGCAACACCGCCGAGAACGAGGCGGCGATCCGCCGCGAGACGGTGAATATCGTAGCCGATGCCAGCCCGTGGCCCCGTCATCCTCTGACCTGCCGCGCGGCCAGGCCGACGAGGCCCTTGGCGACGAGCTCGCGGGCGTACGCGAGGTCCTCGAACGTCGTGATCTTGAGGTTGCGGCGCTCGCCCGGGACCATCTTCACTGACAGCCCCGCGGCGACGACCGCAGCCGCGTCGTCGCTGAACGACTTATCGCCGGCAGCCGCGCGCG
>DATEZK010000239.1:0-3085 GCA_035255665.1 Candidatus Limnocylindria bacterium | reverse complement strand
GAGTGGCAGCTCGATCTCCGCGAAGAGCTTGCGCATCCCGAGACGGTCCAGGTCCGCATCGAACTGCTCACCGAGGCGCGCCGCGGCGACGGCACCAGCGCCTGCGCGCGCGAGGCGCTCCTCCGGCGTCGGGACGCGGTGCGGATCCTTTCTGTCGGCGACGGGCAGCACAGGCACTTCGAGCTTCAGCCGCTCCGCGGAGAGATCCTCGAGCGCGTGATAACGGCGGCTCGCGTTGACGAGGTACGACGCGAGCATCGTGTCCATCGTCACGCCGCGCAGCTCGGCCCCGGCCCTCCGCAGCGCGCGGCGCGCGGTCTTCGCGTCATGCGCGACCTTGGGGATCGCCTCATCCGCGAGGACGGACGCGATCGGCGCCGGGACACCCGAGATCGTCGGCACGTACCAAGCGTCGTCACCGGCCGCGAGTCCAAGGCCGAGCAGCATCGGGTGGCGCCCGACATCGACGTCGGCGTGCACCGCCACGCTGGCCGCGGCGCGAAGCTGGGCTGCGACACCGGCCGCATCTTCGGCACCGACGAGGGTCGTCGCGACCGGCGGCGCCACGGTCGGCGCGGGTTCGAGTCCGAGCGAGAGCTGACCGGGACGCGCCATCGGCGCCGCGACGGGCGCGAGGTTGCCGTCGGCAGGCGGGAGCCGCGGGATGAGACTGCGGAACTCGAGGTCGCGGAACAGCTCGAGCACGCCGGCGCGGTCGTAGTCGCGGAAGTGCGTCGCCGCGACGTCGAGCGTGACCGGGAGATCGGTGATGATCCTGGACATCTCGCGGCTGCGGAACACCTGGTCCTTGTTCGCCGCGAGACCTTCGCGCAGCTTCGGCGTGAAGCGCGAGAGGTCTTCGTACACGCCCTCGATCGAGCCGTTCTCCGCGATGAGCTTCGCGGCGGTCTTCTCCCCCACGCCGGGAACGCCCGGGATGTTGTCGGTCGTGTCGCCCTTGAGCGCCTTGAAGTCGATCATCTGGTCCGGTCGCAGGCCGTAGCGCTGCGCGATCTGCGCTTCGTCGTAGACGACAGTGTTCTGGAAACCCATGCGGGTCGTGAACAGCTTCGTGTTGGGTGTCACGAGCTGCAGCGTGTCGAGATCGCCCGAGACGATGATGCTCTCGAGACCCGCGGCCTCGGCCTGCCTGGCCAGCGCGCCGATCACGTCGTCGGCTTCGAAGCCTGGGAGCGCGTAGATGGGCACACCCATCTTTCCCAAGAGCTCTTTGCAGCGCTCGAACTGCGGACGCAGCTCGTCGGGCATTGGCTTGCGGGTCGCCTTGTACGTCGCGTCGCGCTCGTGTCTGAAGGTCTTTCCTGGCAGATCAAAGGCAGCCGCGATGTGCTGCGGCTTGATCTCCTCGATCGCCTTGAGGAGGATCGACGCGAAGCCAAAGGTCGCGTTCGAGAGCTCGCCCTTGGTCGTCGTCAGCGGCGGTATGGCGAAGTAGCCGCGATAGATGAGCGAGTTCGAGTCGACCAGGATGATGCGTTCGGGCATGTATTGAGTATGAGGACCGCGCGCGGCGGCCGTCGCGCTAGACGGACGAGCGCAGGCGGCGTTGCAGCGCGATCGCGATCGCGCCGCAAAGGATCGCGAGCGTGAGCCAGAGCCACGGGTTCAGCAGCGGCGAGCGCTGTGGTTCGGATGATGCGAATTGACCGCGGTCTTGCGGGGCACCGACTCCAGGCGCGGCCGATGCTCCGGCGGCCGATCGTTCCAGGGCCTTCGCCGCGTCGTCCGGCGTCGGCGCCGCGGAATCGGCCGCACCGAGCGGTGGAGACGTTGGGTTGCGCGCGATCGCCGCATTCGATGACGGGGTCGGGCTCGGTGACACGGCCGGCGCGGCACCGAGTGCGCGAGACGGTGTGGCGCCAGGCTGGGCAGCAGTCGGCGCCTGGAAGTTCGTGGTGGTGTCACGGCTGGCCTCTTGGGCGGACGTTGCGGCGCCACCGCTCGCGAGGAAATTGATGTTGCTCAGGAGCGAGCTCGCGATGAACAGGAACACAGCCGTGCCACTCGCGAGCGTCATGACCGTCCGCAGCGGAGCAAGCCACGCGGGCCCCGTCGTAAGACGTGGCACAAGGCGGCGTGAAGGGACCGGGTCGGGGAGGGCGTGTACAAACGCGACGGTGGCGCGCAGCTCCGCGACATGCGCTCGGCAGACGGCGCAAGCGGCAACGTGCCCCTCCACGGCGGCCTGGGCCGCTGGAGCGAGCGCGCCGTCGATGTATGCCGAAAGCTCGGCGTGCGGGTGCTGCAAAGTCACAGTCCTCCTGCCCTACTGACGACGGGGGCGCCGTGAGGTTCCATCATCCCTCCGGACCCCTCCAGCCACGGGCGATCAGGGCGTTACGGACCGCCAGCCGGCCGCGGTGGATGCGTGACTTCACGGTGCCGATCTCGACCGAGGTGATCACCGCGATGTCCTCATATGGAAAGCCTTCGACGTCGCGTAGCAGGAGCGCGGTCCGCTGCTCGGCAGGCAGCGCCCCAAGAGCCGTCTCAACAAGCGCCAGCGCCTCGCGGTCCCCCGCGAGCTGATTCAGGTCGGGTCCGGGAGCGGCCGGTTCTGCCCATGTCATCTCTTCATCTTCGGGAGGCTCGAGCGGCAGCTCGGGTCTGCGTTTTCGGGATCGGAGATGATCAAGCGCGCGGTTGGTCGCGATCCGAAAGAGCCACGCGCGGAACGAGAGGCCCTGGAACGAACTGATGGACCGCCATGCCGAGAAGAGCGCATCCTGGACGACGTCCTCGGCGTCCGCCGTGGTACCAACGATGCGTAGAGCGTGGCGATAGAGCGCTCGCTCCTCTCGTCGCGCCAGGTCCTCGAATGCCCGCGTGTCGCCGCCGCGGGCGCGCTCGATGAGGAGTTGAATCTCGCTTTCCGGAGCCGCGCTCAATGGGCGTTCAATGCGCGTCCGAGCTTACGAATCCGCTAAAGTCCGACGTTCCAGTGGAAGAGAGAAAGAAGAAGGTCGTCGTCATCGGCGAGGACGACGAACCGATCGCCCTGCTGCTACGAGATGCGATCAGCGACGAGCCTGGATACCAGGCGGTGGTCGTCTCTGACGGCGCG
>DATEZK010000238.1:0-2188 GCA_035255665.1 Candidatus Limnocylindria bacterium | reverse complement strand
TCGCCTCGGTCGCACCGCACGTGACTGTCAGCATCGTCTCGGGGTCCACGGTCATGCCGTACAGCTCCGCGTACGTGCGCGAGAGCGCGTCGCGCAGCGATTTCGCACCCCAGGTGATCGCGTACTGGTTGATGTCGGCGTCGATCGCGCGTTTCGCCGCGTCCTTCAGCGCCTGCGGCGCGGCGAAGTTCGGGAAGCCCTGCGCGAGATTGATGCCGCCGTGGATCGCATTGAGCCGCGTCATCTCGCGAATGACCGACTCGGTGAATCCGGCGGTGCGCGCCGCGAGCTTCACGCGCGCCGTGCGCACTAGTACCCCGCCTCGAAGTCCACGCGGTTGAGCAGGTCCTCACCGGTCTTGAAGCGCCGCAGGTTCTCGACGAAGAGCGCAAGCGTGCGCTCGCGCACGCGCGGCGACGAGTTCGAAGAGTGCGGGCTGATCATCACGTTCTCGAGCGTCCACAGAGGATGGTCGGCGGGCAGCGGCTCGGTCGTGAGGGCGTCGAGCCCCGCGCCACCAAGACGTCCGGCGCGAAGCGCGTCGACGAGCGCATCCTCGTCGACGATCGCGCCACGCGCGATGTTCACGATCCACGCCGTCTTCTTCATCCGTCCGATGACATCGCGCGACACCGCGCCTCTGGTCGCCGGCGTGAGCGGCGCGGCGATGGCGAGGTAATCGGCGTCCGCGGCCACCTCGGCCAGCCGTTCCGGCGGGACGATGCGCTCGATTCCCGGAACGGGCTCCACCCGACGGCGCACGCCGACGACGCGCATGCCCAGCGCCGCGCCTAGACGGCCGATCTCGGCACCGATGCTGCCAAGGCCGAAGACGACGAGCGTCGCGTCCCGCACCTCCTCCTGCTGATGCTCCTTCCATTCCTGTCGCGCCTGCTGATCGCGATACAGGTGCAGCCGCTTGGCGCCAGCGAGGATGAACGCGATCGCGTGCTCGGCGATCTGGATGTCATACGAGCCGCTGTTGTTCGTCAGCGTGATGCCTCGCTCTCGGAACTCGGTGACGCCGACGAGGTTCTCCACGCCGGCGCCGACCGAGTGGTACCAGCGCAGCTTCGGCGCGGCATCGAGCAGCTTTCGCACCCGCGCGCCGTTGTTCGTCCCGATCGCGCACTCGGCGTCCGCGGCCTTCGAGAGCTCCGACTCGTCCTTTGGCGCAACGACGTCCTCGGCCGGCAGCTGCTTCGGAAGATCGGCGGCCATCCCACCGAAGGAGCCCCAGACCGCGATCTTCGTCACTGGTACGCCGCCGGCGCGTCGCGGAGCAGCGAGTCCGCGAGCATCGTCCGCTGCAAGAGCGACATGTTCTCCGGCAGCTCGCCGGGATCGGCGAGCACGACCTCCGGCGTCTCGACCGAGGGCGTCGCGCCGCCGCCGGTGATCCGCGCGCGGAAGCAGCAGATGTAGAACTGGTACGGCGACACACCGCCGAGACTCTTGTTGTCGTACACGCCGACGAGTCGCTCGAGCTTGGCGTCGAAGCCCGTTTCCTCATGCAGCTCGCGCAGTGCGTTGACCGACGGCGGCGACCCGACCTCGGCGTAGCCGCCGGGCAGCGCCCACCGTCCGTTGTCGGCACGCTTGATAAGGACGACCCGGCCCACGTCGTCGAACGCCGCGACGGAGCAGCCGACCTTCGGGCTCGCGATGCCGACGTCGGCGAGGTACGGGCGCTCGGGCGTGAACTCCGCGTCGATCGTCATGCCGGCCATCTCCTCGCCGATCGTCATCATCCGGTTGAAGCGGTCGCGGTCGTAGTCGTTGGTCGCGAACTCCAGTCCCGTGCGCGCCATCGCCGCGAGCTCGTGGGCCCAGAAACGGATCTGCTCGGAGGGACGCATGGGCCGCCCATACTAGGCGGCCTTGTCGGCGCTCTCGGGGACGCTCCTCAACGTCCTGACCGTGCTCGTGGGCGGTCTGCTAGGAACGGTCCTCGGCGACCGGCTCCCCGAGCGCCTGCGCGAGAACGTCGTGCGCGGCGTCGGACTGTTCACCCTGGCCATGGGCACGAAGTTCGCGATCGACACCTCGAACCTCCTCTACATCCTCGGCAGCATCCTCATCGGCGGCGTCATCGGATCGCTCTGGGGCGTGGACCGCCGACTCAACGATCTCGGCGCGGCGCTACAGCGCCGCTTCGCGGGGCGCGGCGGCGGCGGCACCGTGGCCG
>DATEZK010000237.1:0-3861 GCA_035255665.1 Candidatus Limnocylindria bacterium | reverse complement strand
ACCCACGCCGCGGTAGGTCGGCGTGGCACCCGCGAGCCGACGGTCCCCGCCGCGCCACCTAAACTCGATGTATCCCGACCATCACTGACGCCCCGGCGACGCGTCGCCTCGACAACGGGCTGGTGCTGTACGCGCTCGAGGCGCGGCACGCGCCGGTCGTGTCGCTATGGGTCTGGTACCACGTCGGCGGGCGCAACGAGGTCCCCGGCACCACCGGCATGTCGCACTTCCTCGAGCACATGCTCTTCAAGGGCACGCCGAAGCATCCCAAGGGGGACCTCGACCGACTGCTCGCGCGCTACGGGGCGCAGTGGAACGCCTTCACCAGCGAGGACGTGACCTGCTACTTCGAGACGGTCCCGAAGGAGCACTACAAAACCGCGCTCGAGCTCGAGTCCGATCGCATGCGCAACGCGCTCATCTCGCTCGAGGAAACCGAGGCCGAGCGCACCGTCATCGTGAGCGAACGCGAGGGATACGAGAACGACCCGTCGTTCCTTCTGGGTGAGGAGCTGCAGTCGATCGCGTTCAGCCGTCACACCTACGGACAGGGCGTCATCGGGAGCAAGGACGAGATCAAGCTCATGACGCGCGACGGCCTCTATGCGCATTACCGCCGCTTCTACGCGCCGAACAACGCCTATGTCGTCGTCACCGGCGACGATGAACCCGAGCGTCTCATCGAGCAGGCTGCGGAGGCGTTCGCGCCGCTCGATCCGTCGAGCGATCTCGGCGAGCCGCCGAAAGCGCCCGAGCCCGAGCAGCACGGTGAGCGCCGCGTCGTCGTCCACCGCGCGGGCGGGACGCTGCCGATCGTGATGCTCGCGTTCCGAGCGCCGCGCGCGACGGATCCGCGCGCCGCGGCGATCTCCGCGCTGACAGTGGCGCTGGCGGGGACGTCGACCGGCAGCGACGGCGCGTCCGGCCGTTCCTCGCGCCTCCATCGCGCGCTGGTGGAGACCGGGCTCGCGGCGGACGTCGACGCGTCGTTCCAGCTGATGAAGGATCCGTACCTGTTCTTCGCGGACGCGACGCTCCGACCGGGCGTCAAGCACGCCGACGTCGAGCGCGTCCTCCTCGAGGAGCTCGCGAAGCTGTCGCACGACCTCCTGGCCGAGGACGAGTTCGCGCGCGTGCGGCGCCAGCTCCTCGCAGCGACGGCGTTCAACACCGACACCATCACCTGGCGCTCGTACCGCTGCGGCCAGCTCCTCTCGACCGGCGCGGCCAATTCGATCAGCGAGTGGTACGAGAAGCTCGCGGCCGTGACCCGCGAGGAGATCCGCGACGCGGCCGCCGGTCTGTTCGTCGAACGCTCACGCAACGTCGGCCACTTCGTGCCCGAGAGCGCCGCGTCATGAATCGCGTGCACCGCAGCGCGCTCGCGAACGGGCTGCGGCTCGCGGTCGTTCCGATCGCGGACCTGCGCTCGACATCGGTGCTCCTCGCGGTCGAGGCGGGGCAGTGGTTCGAGCCGGCGAGTCGACCGGGGATCGCGCGCCTGGTGGCGCAGACGATGCTGCGCGGCACGAAGCGACGTGATGCGGCTTCTTGGGCGAGCGCGCTCGACGATCTGGGCGCGGTCGCGCGTCTAGACGCCGGTGCGCAAGCGGCGGTGTTCAGCGCACAGTGCCTCGGCGACGATCTGGGCGATCTGCTCGCGCTCGTGGCCGAAGCTGTTCGCACGCCCGCGTTGGCAGACGCGGAGATCGAGTTCGTGCGTGGCCAGACGCTCGCGCAGCTCGAGAAGGACGAGCGCGACACGCGCGCGGTGTCGGACCGCGCCTGGCGCCAGCTCGTCTATCCCGCCGGTCATCCATTCCACACTCCGGCCATCGGCGACGCGGCCGTCGTTCGTTCGGCGACGCCGGACGAGATCCGCGCCTATCACAAGGGTGCGATCGCACCGGATGGCGCCGTGCTGGTCATCGCCGGCGGCACGACCGCGGATGCGGCGAAGAACGCGGCGGACCGCGCCTTCGGCGACTGGCCGAAGCGCGCGAAGGGCCGCGACGCGAACCATGCGCCGGTGACCCTCGCGTCGACCAAGCGGCGCGTCGAGCTGGTGCCGGACAAGACCCAGAGCGACGTGATCATCGGCTGGCCCGGGCTGCCGCGGACGGATCCGCGCTTCACCGCCGCGCGCGTTACGAACATGGTCTACGCCGCCGACACGTTCGCCAGCCGCGCCGGCAACGTGATCCGCGATCAGCTTGGCCTCGCGTACTACGTCTTCAGCGGAATCGGCGCGAGCCGTGGGCAGTCGCCGTGGATCGTGCGCATGGGCGTCAACCCGCAGAACGTGCACCGGGCGATCGAGGTCGCGCTCGACGAGCTGCGCAAGATCACAGTCGCTCAGATCGCCGACGACGACATCGCGTTGGCCAAGGACAAGCTCGTCGGCGAGCTCGACGTCGCGCTCGAGAGCCCGGCGGGCGTCGCGGCGATGGTGCTCGAGGCCGAGATGTTCGACCTCGGCGACGATCACTTCGAGCGCTATCCCCGCGCGCTGCGCGCGGTCACGAAGGACCAGGTGGTCGAGACCGCGCGGACGTTCCTCCCGCCGGACCGCTACGCGCTCGCGGTCGCGGGCCCGGCGCTGCCGGAGGCGCTGGTGTGACCGCCTTTCCAAAGGCCGTCGTCGAGCGCTTCGATGTCACGAAGATCGTCGAGATCGAGACCGTCTCGCCGAAGGGGACGAAGCACTCGGTGCCGATCTGGATCGTCATCGTGGACGGGGTCCCGTACGTGCGATCGGTGCGCGGCCCGAAGGGCCGGTGGTACCGCGAGCTGCTCGCGCGCGGTGAGGGTGCGATCGTCGCCGCCGGCAAGCGGACGAAAGTGAAGGCGAAGCAGGACCGCACGAAGGCCGCGATCGAAGGCACCAGCGAAGCGCTGCGCCGGAAGTACAAGACCAGCGGTCAGTCGCTCGCATCGATGCTGCGTGCGGACGTCCTCAACACCACGGTGCGACTCGAGCCGGAGTAGATGCGGGCGGCGAGCGTGCTCGTCGTGGCGGTCGGGCTCGGCGTAGCGTTGAGTGTGATCCTCACGAGCGTGGGGCTGCGCGCCTCGCAAGTACCTGCTCTTCTCAGCGTCGCCGTGCTCATTACCGCGTGCGTTTACATCGGCTGGTTGGTGGCGCAGCTCACTTCCGCACCGGTGAGCCTCGTCGCCGCTCCGATCATCGTCATGGGGATGATCGGCGTGCTGCTGAGCGTAAAGGTCCTTCTTCTGCCGCTCGCGCCGCTCGTCGGTGATGCCTTCGAGATCTTCGTGATCATCTATGCCGGCGCTGGCGCATTCGGCGCTCTACTCGGTCAAGTTCCTTGGCTGCGGATCCGCGCGGCCGTCGCCGTGCGCACCGGGCTCTGGCTCACCGGCGCGGCGCTCGTACTCAGTGCGACGACACTTGTGTTCGATGCGGTGGTCGGCGCGTAGGGTCGTACCTACACGCGCGTCGCGTTTGCGCGCGCGGCGTCGACGATCGTCGATGCCAGGTCCAGTTTCGTTGCGGTCGGCGCGTGCTCCTCCGTCATCAGCTCGTACGCGCGCGCGATGTCTCGCAGGTGCGATATGTCGAGGGCATCAAGCTGTGCGATCAGGATGTCCTCGCCCTGCGCGTAGACGTCGAATGGATCGAGGATCGGATGCACGCCCTGGACCGGCGCTGGCGCGTGCACGATGCTGGGCGCCGGTCCATCGAAGTGCGGCTGGGCTCGGCGCGGCGTGGTTCGGATCAGCGGTGCCTCGAGGGCGCGGGTCAGCGCGCCGCCGAGGTAGACGGGAGTGAGCCCGGTCGCCCAGTAGAGAAGGTCTTCGCGGGATGGCTGAGTCGTCTCCCGGGTGCTTCGGATCGGC
>DATEZK010000236.1:0-3407 GCA_035255665.1 Candidatus Limnocylindria bacterium | reverse complement strand
GGTACGCGACGTACAGCGCTGGGAGTGCTGCGACGACGAACGCGCCGCGCCACCCGAACTGCGGCAGAACGAAGATCGCGATGAGACCCGCCGCAAGGGTGCCGTACGCCCAGAACGATTCGAGCAGCACGATCATCCGGCCGCGCTGGGCGCGCGGTGAGAACTCAGAGACGAGCGTCGCGACGACGGGCAGTTCCCCGCCGAGCCCGAGTCCAGCGACGACGCGCGCCGCAAGCAGTGTCTCGAATGTCGGCGCGATCGCCGACAGCACCGCACCGATCGAGAACAGGATCAGCGTCGCCTGGAAGATGAGGCGGCGCCCGTAGCGATCGGCCAGCCGGCCCGAGATCGCCGCGCCCAGGAACATGCCGACGAATCCGGCGCTCGCGATGAGGCCGACCTGCGCCGGGGCGAGCGCGAACTCCCTGGTGATCGGGGCGACGAGGAAGCCGATCAGGAGGACGTCCATCGCGTCGAACATCCAACCCAGCCCGCTCGTGATGAGCAGCTTCCAGTGAAAGCTGTTGAGCGGCACCCGATCGAGTCGCGCGACGAACGTCTCCGCGCTCATGCTCCGAGACAGCCCTCCGCCGCCAGAAGCTCCGCGTTCAGCACCGACGCGCCGGCCGCGCCGCGGATCGTGTTGTGACCGAGCACGACGAACTTGATGCCCAGGGCCGGGTCCTCGCGAACACGACCAACCACCACGGACATGCCATTGCCGGCCATGCGGTCGCGCACGGGCTGCGGTCGGTCGCGCTCGTCCCGTACGACGATCGGCTGCTTCGGCGCGCTTGGCAGATCAAGCTCCTGCGGGCGTCCCTTGAAGCCGCGCATCGCCTGCGTGACGTCGCGCACGCTTGGCGTGCCGCCCAGCGCCACGCTCACCGTCACGGTGTGTCCGTCACGCACGCTGACGCGGTTGCAGTGCGCGGAGAACGGGAACTCGGCGTCCGTGAAGGCCTTGCCATCCCACGAGCCCAGGAACTTCTTGGTCTCCTGTTCCATCTTCTCTTCTTCTTCGTCGATGAAGGGCACGACGTTATCGAGCGCATCCAGCGACGCTACGCCGGGATAGCCCGCGCCGGAGAGCGCCTGTAGTGTCGTGACGACCACGCGCTCGATGCCGAACGCACGGTGGAGCGGCGCGGCGGCGAGCGTGAACGTGATCGCGGAGCAGTTGCCGTTCGTGACGATCGATCCGGTCCATCCACGCTTACGGCGCTGCAGCTCGAGCACGTTGGCATGCTCGGGGTTGACCTCGGCGATGATCAGCGGGACGTCCTCGTCCATGCGGTGCGTCTTGACATTAGAGAAGACGTGGTGGCCGGCCTTCGCGAGCGCGGACTCCCACTGCTCGGCCGCCTCGCTCGGTAGGGCCGAGAAGCAAATCTCGGCATCAACATCGGCTCGTGTCGACTCAAGGCGCATGTCGGCGATCGCGGCAGGCATGTCCTCGCCGAAGTGCCAGGGCGTCACGTCGCCGTACCGCTTGCCGGCGTTGCGCTCGGATGTCGTGAGCGCGGCGAGCTCGAACCACGGATGCCCATCGAGCAGGCTGATGAAGCGCTGCCCAACAGTGCCCGTGGCGCCGAGGACCGCAACCTTGCGCTTTCGCATCGCGTAAGTGTGCGGCATGGGAATAATCCGGCGCGCGGCGCGTTGCGCTAGTCACGATGCAGATCGGGATTGACAGCTTCGCACTCGCCTACGACGACGCAAGCCTGGCGTTGCGTCCGGCGGACCATATGCGGAACCTGATCGACCAGATCGAGTACGCGGACCAGGTCGGTCTCGACGTGTTCGGCGTCGGCGAGCACCATCGCAAAGAGTTCCTCGACGCCGCGCCGGCGGTGATCCTCGCGGCGGCGGCCGCGCGCACCAAGCGCATCCGGCTCACAAGCGCCGTGGCCGTCCTGAGCGCCGTCGATCCCGTGCGTTTGTTCCAGCAGTTCGCCACGCTCGATCTGATTTCGCAGGGCCGGGCAGAGATGGTCGTCGGTCGCGGCTCGTTCATCGACGCGTTCCCCTTGTTCGGTCTCGACCTGGGCGACTACGACGAGCTCTTCGCGGAGAAGCTGGAGCTCCTTCTCCAGCTCCGCGACGAGGAGCACCCGCAGTGGTCCGGCCAGTTCCGACCTGCGCTCAACGGTCAGGGCGTATATCCGCGGCCTCTGCAGGACCGCCTTCCCATTTGGCTCGGCGTGGGCGGCACGCCGCAGTCGTTCGTTCGCGCAGGCCTGCTCGGCCTTCCGCTCATGGTGGCGATCATCGGCGGCGAGACACACCGCTTCCGTCCACTCGTCGATCTCTATCGCGAGGCGGGTCGGCAGGCGGGCTTTTCGCCGGACCAGTTGAAGGTCGGCATGCATTCGCTCGGCTACGTCGCCGACACGTCGAAGGAGGCCGCCGAGGATTTCTATCCCGGCTTCGCCCGCGTGATGACGGACATCGGCAAAGAGCGCGGCTGGGCGCCGATGACTCGCGCCCAGTTCGATGCCAACCTCACCCCGAAGGGCGCGTGGCTCCTCGGCGAACCGGAGGAAGTGGCGGAGAAGATCCTGCGCCACAGCGAGGCGCTCGGCGGCATCACGCGCGTCACGTTCCAGATGAACGCCGCGTCGGTCCCGCACGAGAAGCTCCTGCACGCCACTGAATTGCTCGGTGGCAAGGTCGCGCCGATCCTGCGTAAGGAACTCGCCGCGGTCTGACCCGACCTCGCGTCTAGCTGCGGTGGAATTCCTCGTGCACCGCGAGCACGGCCTTGTCGCGTTCGCCGTCGGCCACGACGAACGAGATGTTCAGCTCGCTGGAGCCCTGCGCGATCGCCATCACGTTCACGCCGGCTCGGCCAAGGGCGCCGAAGACGCGCGCCGCCACCCCAGGCGTGCCGCGCATCCCCTGCCCCACCGCGGCGACGATCGCCACCGGCGCCTCGACGCTGACCCGCTCGACGTCGTGGCGACGAAGCTCGGCGCTGAACATCCGCTCGAGCGCCGGGCGGAGTCGCTCGGCGCCATCGGCGGGCACGACGAGACAGATCGAGTTCTCACTCGAGGACTGGCTGATCATGAGGACGTTCACGTGCTCGGCGGCGGTCGTGTCGAACACGCGGGCCGCGAATCCGGGCACCCCGCTCATGCCGGCCCCCTGGACGGTCAGGAGCCCCAGCCCGCCGAGCGACGTCGTCGCCTTCACGACGCTGCCGTCGTACACGGGGTCGCCGGTGATCGTCGTGCCCGGGTGCTCCGGCGCGAAGGTGTTGAGGATGCGCACGGGGATCCGCGCCTCGATCGCCGGAAGCACGGTTCGCGGGTGGATCACCTTGGCGCCGAAGTACGAGAGCTCCGCGGCTTCGGCGTACGACACGCGTTCGAGTGACTTCGCGCCGCGTACGATCCGCGGGT
>DATEZK010000235.1:0-4369 GCA_035255665.1 Candidatus Limnocylindria bacterium | reverse complement strand
CCAGGCGTGGTGGACGCCCATCGCCTCGATGTTCGCCGTGATCGGGCCGTCGATGAACGAATACCGCGGACCGGCGGCGTTCTTCTTGCGCAGCGCTTCGAAGCTCCGGTCGCGCTCCCACAGCTCCAGCACCCCGTGCTCGAGCTCTGGGAGGTCGAACGACGACCCCACCGGTGTGAATCGCGTCTTCTCGTTCGTCGCGGCCATTTCGCTCCTTCGAGTCGCCGACGTTGCTGCGCCAAACAAAAACGCCGTCCCGCTCCCGGGACGGCGCGTGCCGTGGTACCACCCGAGTTGGCACGCCGTGCGCGCCCACTCATCGCTTTGCTAACGGAGTGGCTCTCCGGCCGGGTCTAGTCGCCTCGCGGCTTTCTTCCGGCGGCATCGGGGTGGATCGCCCCTCGAACGCCTGTGCCGAGGAGTGTACCGACCGAATAGACAGCGTCCTTCACTCCGCATTGGCCCGGGACGTCGCATCGCAACTATCATGACACTTGACCTATATATATGTCACCGATATACAACGGTCGAGAGAGGTTGGAGGTGGCGACATGGCGAAGCGCAGCGCGCAGGTAAAGGACGTCCGATTCCGCGCCGACGCGAACGGCTGCCTGTCGCGACCGGCATTCGAAGGCGCCGTGACGGCGTCCCTGAAACGCGAGCCGACGGCAACGCTGATCCACCTCGATCTCGACGATCTCCTCGGTCTCAACGAAAAGCACGGCCGCGAGGCCGGCGACAAGGCCATCGGCGCGGCGATCGCGATCCTCGCGAAGACCGCGGCCAAGGAAGGCTGGACGCTTGGGCGCATCGGCGGCGACGAGTTCGCGCTACTCGCGCCGGGCGCCACGCTGGAGCCGATCTTTCTGCGCGCGGAGCAGCTTCGCCGGGACGTGGACGCGGCGCTGGCTAAGGTCGTCCCTCACGGCCAGAAGTGCACGGTCAGCATCGGCGTCGCGAACACGCCGCGAGACACGAAGTCGCGTGGCCCCGCCAGCACAGAGGAGCTCATGCGCAAGGCCGATCTCGCCTTGCTTGCCGCAAAGGAGCAGGGCGGCGACGCCGTCGGCCTCACGCCGAGTGACGACATGGTGCTCAAGTCCTCCTATTACTCAGCCGCGCAGCTCGGCCGGCTCAAAGGACTCGCCGAGCGTCAGAAGAAGAAGGAGGCGGCGCTCCTGCGGGAGGCGCTGGATGATCTGCTGCGCAAGCACGAGCGCTCCTAGCCCCTACCCTCACCGCGTGGAGCTCCTGCCCGAAACACGACGCGAGATCGACACGCTCGCGGCGCGCTTCGGCCAGCCGCTCGTGATCGACTCTCCGATCCCCGATTACTTCGACGACCCGATCCGCAAGCCCGACCGCTACGGCGAGGTCTGTATGGTCGTGCGGCGGCCGAGTGGCACGCTGCTCCTGTCGATCAAGACCTTCTATCCGCGCGGCGCCTACCGGCTCCCCACCGGCGGGATCCACCGCGGCGAGCCGATCTTCGACGCCCTCGTGCGCGAGACGAACGAAGAGACCGGCCTCCAGACCGAGGTTCGGCGCTTCCTCGCGAGGATCGCGTATCACAGCGTCGACGCGCCGGCCGGAGCACCGCTCTTCCACACATTCGCGTTCCTCCTCGATGAGACCGGCGGAACGCTGGGCGCTCTCGATACGACCGAGCAGATCGAGGACTGGCGTGAGGTCGAGGTCGCCGAGCTGCGGCGTGTCGCGGACTTCCTCGACGACCTCAAGACGCCGGGCACGCTCGACATCGGCGGCGACTGGCGTGCGTGGGGGAAGTTCCGCGCAGTTGTGCATCGCGCCGTGGCGGATGCGCTCGACGCCTGACGTTTGGGAGTGACGAGTGGGTCTACCTGAGCACCTCGAGGCATTCCTAGGGACAATTCGAGGTGGCTGGTCGAAGGATGCCGATGGTCGGAAGGTGCCATTCAGCGTGGCGGAGTTCCCCAACGGTCCGCGACCCGGGATGGTCACGTTTTCCACGTTGGGCCTGAGCAAGATTCCGCTGCATGCGCAAACAGAGTTCACACATGTGTACGAGGAACTTGTGATCGTCGTGCCCGACTCTCTACGGGTAGGGCCGGTGCCCGGCATCCTTCAGGACATCGGGCGGGAGGCGATCGCCCAGGGACGCGCCGTCCTACGTGGCGACGTCATCGGCCCGCGCGGCCCACTCTTCTCATCGGACTCACAGTTGGAGGCTTTCTACGCGGCCAATCCGCTGTGCTTCCCGGATGAGTTCGCGAACTATCGAGAGGGTGACCGCGACGTTGTGCTTGTGTGGCTCATTCCCATTTCTGGCAAGGAGGCCGACTTCGTCCGTGCGCATGGCCCGAGTCGATTCGAAGACGAAGTCGTGAAGGCGGCGGTAGACCTGACCGACCTTCGGCGTCGGACGCTGTTCGGCTAACGCCCGTGCCGGGAGAACTCAGTCCAGCCGGAAGAGTCGGTACGCGGCGATGAACGAGACGACGGCCCACACGACAAGACCGACGATCTGGCCGCTCACGTCGGCCAGCGTCGCTCCCGTTGTCGCGATGTCGCGCAGCGCGTCGTTGAGGAACGTGAGCGGCAGCCAGTCCGCGATCGGCTTCAGGAACGCCGGGACCGCGTCGCGCGAGAAGAACACTCCCGACAGGAAGAGCTGCGGCAACGTCACGACCTGTGTGACGACGGCAGCCTGGTTTTCCGTGGCGAGGAGACCGGTCACAGCGAAGCCCAGACACAGGAACACGACCGCACCGAGTACGGAGACGAGTAACAGCGAGCCCAGACCGCCGACGACCGTGACCTTGAACGCGAAGACCGCAACGGCCAGGAGGATGAGCACCTGCACCACCGCGAGGATCAGCCGCTGCAGCACGTGCGCCGCCATGTAGTTCGGCCGTGGGATCGGCGTCGCCATGATGCGGCGGATCACCCCGCGCTGGCGCTCCGCGACGAATGAGAACGCGACGCCCGAGATCCCCAGCTGCATGATCGTCATCCCCAGGATCCCGGGCGTGAGGAAGTCGACGTACTTGAGGTTCCGCCCGGTGACCTCTTCGCGCTTGACCGTCATCACCGGCGCGGTCTGCGTCGCCGCGAACGAGATCTCGTTGACCACCGAGCTCAGGATCGCCCTGCCGATCGCTCCGGCCTCGGGCTCGGCGCTGTTCTCGTAGAGCGTCAGCGTCGGCACGCTCGCTCCCGGCCGCGCGGGCGCGATCCGGAAGTCGCTCGGTAGGACGAGCACGAGATCGCGATCGTTCGCGGTCAGATCGGCGAGCGCGGCTTCGCGCTCGCTCGTCGTGACTTGGAACGTCTCGATCGCCTTCAGCGACGAGATGAACGACGCGCTCTGCTCGTTCTTCGCCTCGTCCACGACCGCGAGGGACACGCGTACGGAGCCGCCGAAGTTGAGGACGCCGAACAGCGCCATGAAGAGGAGCGGGAACAGGAAGCCGAAGAACAACGCCGTGCGGTCGCGCGCGTACGAGCGCAGCAGGTACGCCGTGTAGCCGAGGACCTGGCCCACTATTCCTCCCGCAGCGCGTGGCCGGTTAGATCGAGGAACACGTCGTCGAGATTCGCCTGCTGCTGGACGATCGTCTTGCTGAAACCACGCCGAAGGAGCGCCTGGATCAGGGCGGGCGGCGAGTCGAGGGCGACGATGCGGCCGGCGTCCATGATCGCGACCCTGTCGCACAGCGCCTCGGCTTCGTCGAGGTAGTGCGTGGTCAGGAAGACGGTCGTACCGCGCGCGCGGATAGCGCGGACGAGCTCCCACAGATTGCGTCGCGCCTGCGGGTCGAGGCCAGTGGTGGGCTCGTCGAGGAACAGCACCTGCGGCTCGTTCACGAGTGCCACGGCGATCGAGAGCCGCTGGCGCTGACCGCCGGAGAGCTTCTCCTGCTTCTGCTTCGCCTTGTCCTCGAGACCGACGGAGCGCAGGAGCGCCATCGAGTCGACGCGCTTCCGATAGAACAGCGCGAAGAGCTCGACGATCTCCTTCGCCACGAAGTTCTCGGGGAATGCGCTCTGCTGCAGCTGGACCCCGATCCGCTCCTTGACGCCGGATGGATCCTTGCGCACGTCGACGCCGGCGACGACGACAGTCCCGCTGTCCGCCTGACGCAGGCCTTCGAGGATCTCGACGGTCGTCGTCTTCCCGGCGCCGTTGGGTCCGAGCAGCGCGAAGATCTCGCGCTCCTCCACATCGAAGCTCACGCCGTGGACCGCTTTGATCTGCCCGTAGCTCTTGCGGAGCTCGCGAACGGAGACGATCGGTGGCACCTACGGCCTCACAAAAGGTGCGCGTTCGCGCGCGGTGATCACGGCCGAACGAACGCCCGGTACGCCGCATCGTGCAGGTACAGCG
>DATEZK010000234.1:0-2936 GCA_035255665.1 Candidatus Limnocylindria bacterium | reverse complement strand
CGTCCGGTCTACGTGCCGCTGCGCCCGCCGGAGAACATGTTCGACCGGGACGAGCTGCGCAAGGCGTTCGGCCCGCGGACGAAGGCGATCATCGTGAACACGCCGAACAACCCGACCGGCCGCGTGTTCACGCGCGACGAGCTGTCGTTCATCGCGTCGCTCTGCATCGAGTACGACGTCGTCGCCGTCACCGACGAGATCTACGAGCACATCCGCTACGAGGGCGAGCACATCCCGATGGCGACGCTGCCCGGCATGGCCGAGCGCACCGTCACGATCTCCGGCGCGAGCAAGACGTTCTCGGTCACGGGCTGGCGCGTCGGCTGGATCGTCGCCCCGCCCGAGCTCACGTCGGGAATCCGGAAAGTGCACGACTTCGTCACCGTCGGCGCGCCCGCGCCGCTGCAGGAGGCGGTCGCGGTCGGCCTGGGCCTCGGCCGCCCGTACTACGACTCGCTCAGCACCGAGTACCGCAAGCGGCGCGATCTTCTCGTGAGCGCGCTCGAGACCGCGGGGTTCGCGCCGCGCCGACCGGAGGGCGCGTACTACGTGCTCTGCGACATCACGCCGTTCGGATTCGACGACGACACCGCGTTCGCGCGCTGGCTCGTGTCAGAGGTCGGCGTCGCCGGCGTGCCCGGCTCCTCCTTCTATTCGGAGCCCGCGCTCGGGAAGCACCTCATCCGCTTCACGTTCTGCAAGACCCACGACGTGCTTTCCGCGGCCGCAGAGCGCCTCGCGCGGACCAAGGAGCTCGCCGCGAAACGCTAGCGGCAGCGATCGAACAGGGCGTCGAAATCCGGCGGCCAGTTCCCAGTGGTCGCGTATCGCGTTCCGGTTCCCTCGTATCGGCCGTTCGTCGCGGGTGCCGAGAATTGGATCCACGTAACGGGCGCTGGTGAGGTCTGCGGCTGCAGCGGTCCGCCTCGTCCCAGCGGTCCAAATCGTCCCTGCGGAAGGTCGGGTCCGCTCACCGCGACGAGCCAGAACAGCTCGTCGGGGTCACGATCGATCCGGAGAAGCGAGCCGCTATTCATCGCCGCCGCGGCGTCGGTGTAGCTGATGAGCTTGGCCTCAGCGCGCCGTCCGGCAATGCGCGTGCCGTTCTTGTCGTAAAGCCACTGACGGAGGACGGTGTCGCGCTGATTGACCACGGGCAAGTGCGAGACGACCGGTTGCGATAGCTGAAGGGTCGCCAGAGCCGCTTCTACCAGCGAGCGCAGCCCGCTCTCGCCTGGAGTCGCATAGACCACGAGCATCCGGTCCGGGCGCACCACGGGCACGAGCCAGAGCAGACGCGTTTGCCGGGTGACCTCGAGCGGACCGGTCGTGGGCTGGAAACGGAACTCGTCATGGATGGTCGTGTAGTAGGCGCGCTGCCCGGCGATCGTAACGACGCGGCCGGGCAATACGGCGCTCTGATCGGGCCCGATGCGGACGTTCTTCGCGTAGTCCTCCGGTTTCTCGACCTTCGGATTGCGCCAGAGTTCGATGTCGAGTCGGATGCCGACATCTGGTGACAACATCCGACCCGACGCGCGCACGCTCGCGGGGTCGAAGTTCTTCGGGTCAAAGCTGCTGATATGTGCTTGCCCGAAGGAAGGACTGCTGCTGGTCAGGATTCCCGGGGAGACCGACCACTTTCCCGGAACGACGATCGAGTAGCCGGCCTCGGCGCTGGTGATGCTCTGCATGCCGTTGCCGAGGTCCGTCGTCACCAGCCCGGGCGCGGGCACTGGCGTGACGCGGGCGAGGGCGTCGCAGTTCGGCGCAGGGGTGATGCTGACCGAGGGCACTGGGGTCGCGCTCGCGTTAGGTGCTGCGCCGGCCTGGCTCTCGAGCTCTCGGACAGTCGCGCCGCAGGACAGCGACAAGAACGCGATAGCGAGCAAGAAGGTTGCGGCCACGACGACCCGGCTCATCGATAGGTAATACGCCTATCGCACGTCAGTGTTCAGTGTTAGAGAGATCGCGGACGCGGTGATCTTCAGCGGACGCGCGTCACTCGACCGGGATGCGCTCCATCGGAGTGATGCGGAGCATCGCGAGGTACACCGCGTATGGATCCGGCGGAGCGGCGACGCCGCTCGACGGCACGCTGCTGACGCCCGCCACGGTCTGCGCAGCGCGGTCAGCGTCCTGCTGACGGCCGAGCGCGCGGAGCGCCTGGGGGTACGAGTTGCGAAGCCCGAAGATGCCCTGCGAGTTGCCCATCGCCAGGCCCTTTTCGAACGCGGCGACCGCCTCCTCGAACATTCCGAACGAGTACGAGGCCTCGCCGTAGGCGAGCCACGCGAAGTTCGTGTTCTGCGCGACCGCGTCGGCCTTCGTGCGCTCGTACAGCGAGCGTCGCATGATCAGGTCGTTCCACTGGTCACCGATGATCGCCCGGAGCAGCTTCTCGTCCTCGGGCTTGTAGATGACCATGTAGCGGAACGAGAACGACTGCCCGTTGCGGTTGAAGAAGTCGTACGACAGCGGGAAGTTGTTCCCGCGCATTGAGTCGTTCACATAGAAGACCTTCCTCGCGTCGTCGTAGCCACGGACCGTGCGCCAGTGCGAGACGCGAGACACCCATGGCTCTTCCATCCACTGCGTCACCATCGGCGCGAAGCCGTTCGCGACGAGCGTCTTCAGCGTCTCGTTCGTACCGTTGTTGCGCCACATCGAGCGCAGGTCGAAGTTCTCCTTCACCCACGGTCCGACGCCCTGCGGTCCCATGCCGCGCCGCACGTCGGTGCCGCGGAGCGCGAGGCGCGCGGTCTCCTGATTGACATCGACACCGAGCGTCGACAGCGCCATCACGACCGCGGCGGGTCCACAGTTGTTCAGCGACTGCCAGACGTGCTTCATTTCGGGGAACGCGGCACTCGCGGGCGCGGCGACCGGGGTCGGAAGCTGTTCGGGGGCCGGAACGCTGGGCGCGCTCATCGGAA
>DATEZK010000233.1:0-7387 GCA_035255665.1 Candidatus Limnocylindria bacterium | reverse complement strand
ACGATAAGCACGCGCCCACGCGCCTCCTTGCCGGCATCCGGAGGGAGCGGTCTGAGCGACGCGCGAACGATCTGCGCGTCGAGCGGCTGGCTCCCGTCCGTCAGCGGACGCCCACGGCGACCGCGACGGCGAGGTCGCGGATGTGAGAGATGCTCACCGTGAGGGGCTCGGAGAGCCCGAGCGCTCGACGCCGCTGCTCTGCGCGGCCGTGGAGCGTGACCGTGGGTTGGCCGTAGGGCGTGCGGCGGATCTCGATCTCGCGCCAGCCGACGCCGCGCACGCCCAGTCCCAATACCTTCGACACGGCTTCCTTCGCCGCCCAGCGTCCGGCGAGATGCAGCACGTTGCGCCTGCAATACATACGCTCCCACTCCGTGTACACGCGGTGCAGAAATCGCGTGTCGTGCTTCTCGAGCACGCCGCGGATGCGGTGCGTCTCGATGATGTCGATGCCCACCTCGGTGCCGGCGGCGCTCACTCGACGGTGACGCTCTTGGCCAGGTTGCGCGGCTGGTCGACGTCGTTGCCGCGCCGGTCGGCGATGTGGTACGCGAGCAGCTGCAGCGGGATGATCGCGAGCACGGGCTCCAGCAGCTCATCGGTCTTGGGGATGCGGATGATCTCCTCCGCCTTTCCCGCGATCTCCGTGTCATCGTCGTTCGCCACCGCGATCAGCACGCCGGCCCGGGCACGGACCTCCTCCATATTGGACCGCATCTTCTTATAGACGGAGTCCTTCAGCGCGATCGCGACGACCGGGAGGTCCTCGTCGATGAGCGCGTTCGTGCCGTGCTTCATCTCACCCGCGGCCGTACCTTCGGCATGGATGTACGAGAGCTCCTTCAGCTTCAGCGCGCCCTCCAGCGCGGTCGGGTAGTTCACGCCACGTCCGAGGAACAGGAAGTTGCGCGCCGTGTGATAACGGTGGGCAAGCGCGCGCACCTTGGGCTCCTCGTGGAGCACCGCGTCCACCAGCGTCGGCAGATGGAACGCCTCAGCCAGTAGCGCTCGCGAGCGGTCCGCGTCGATCGTGCCGCGTCGCTGCGCCAGATAGATCGCGAACAGATAGAGGTCGACGAGCATCGCGGTGTACGCCTTCGTCGACGCGACCGCGATCTCCGGTCCGGTGTGGAGATAGATGACGTCATCCGACACGCGGCTGGCTTCGCTGCCCATCACGTTCACGATGCTGAGCACGCGCGCCCCGCGCTTACGCGCCTCTTCCATCGCGGCGAGCGTGTCCGCGGTCTCGCCCGACTGCGTCACCGCGACCAGGAGCTGCCCCTTCGTCACCATCGGCTCGCGGTACCGGTACTCGCTCGGGATGTCGATATCGCACGGGACGCGCGCGAGCCGTTCGATGAGGATCTTCCCGACGAGCGCGGCGTGACCCGCCGTCCCGCACCCAACGAGCGTGATGCGCGGCAGGTCGCGGATGTACTCGTCGGTGAGCTTCACGTCCTTGTCGAAGATCACTCGACCGGTGGTGCGCTCGACTCGGCCGAGCAGCGTGTCATTGATCGCGCGCGGCTGCTCGTGGATCTCTTTCAGCATGAAATGCTTGTAGCCGGACTTCGCCGCGGCGACCGCGTCCCACGTCACGGTCTGCGGCGTCTTCTTGATGGGCGTGCCGTCGACGCGGAAGAACTCGGCGCCGTCCTTCGTCACGACCGCGACGTCGCCGGCCTCGAGGAAGACGACCCTCCGCGTGTGCTCGAGCAGCGCGGGCATGTCGGACGCGATGAACGTCTCGCCGTCGCCGAAGCCGATGATCACTCCGCCGGCGCTCGCGATGCGGGCCGCGACGATCTTGCCGGGATCCTTCGACGAGAGGAACGCCAGCGCGGCGGCACCCTCGAGCTGCGGCAGCACGGCTAGCGCGGCCGTATCGATCGTGCTTCCCTTCGCGAGCTCCTCTTCAAGAAGGTGTACCGCGACCTCGGTGTCGGTGTCGCTCGTGAACTTGTGTCCGCGCCTCTCGAGCGGGGCCTTCAGCTCCTCGAAGTTCTCGATGATCCCGTTGTGGATGACGGCCGTGACGCCGCCGCAATCGACGTGCGGATGCGCGTTCTGCTCGTTCGGACGTCCGTGCGTCGCCCACCGCGTGTGACCGATCCCGGTGTGGCCGGCCGACGGATGGGCTGAGACGATCGCGGCCAGGTTGTCGAGCTTGCCCTCCGCGCGCATCACCTCGAGCGTGCCGTTCTGCTGCACGGCGACGCCGGCGGAGTCGTACCCGCGGTACTCGAGCCGGCGCAGGCCACCCATGAGGACAGGCAGCGCCTCGCGCGGACCCACGTATCCGACGATCCCGCACATCTCTAGACGAGCTCCTTCTGTGCGACCTCGGCGAGGCGCGTCGCGGTCGACGACGCGACGGCCGCATCCCGCGCTTCGACGGTGATCCGCAGCACGGGCTCGGTGCCTGACGGCCGTACCAGCAGCCTACCGGTCGTGCCGAGCGCCTTCTGCGCGTCCTTCACGGCGGCGACGAACGGGGTGCTCGATTCCCACTCGGACCGGCGTGAGGCCTTCACGTTCTTCGTCACCTGCGGCCAGCGTTCCATCTGTGCGGCCAGCTCTGCGAGCGGTCGTCCCTCTGCTCGGACGAGATGCATGACCTCGAGCGCAGTCAGGATCCCGTCGCCCGTCGTGTGGTAGTTGCGGAAGATCACGTGGCCCGACGGCTCGCCGCCGAAGAGCGCCCCGGTCCGCTGCATCTCCTCCCAGACGTAGCGGTCGCCGACCTTCGTCCGCGCCAGGGCGATCCCATCGCGCGCGAGGGTGGCCTCGAGACCGCCGTTCGACATGACCGTTCCCACGACCACTTTCGGCTCCAGCTTCCCGTGCCGGGCGAAGTGCCGCGCGGCGAGCGCGAGCACGAAGTCGCCGTCGTGCACCTCACCGCGTGCGTCGACGGTCATGACGCGGTCGCCGTCGCCGTCGAACGCGAAGCCGACATCAGCCTTGCGGTCGACGACGGCGCGCGCGAGCGCCTCTGGTTGCGTCGCGCCGCAGCCGGCGTTGATGTTCGCGCCGTCGGGCGTGTCGAAGAGCGTCAACACTTCCGCACCGGCCTGCGCGAACACCGATGGCGCGACGCGATAGGCGGCGCCGTTGGCGCAGTCGAGCACGACGCGCGCGCCGTCGAGCTTCGGCGCGAGGGATAGGAGGAAGTCCTCGTACTCCTTCACCAGACCGCGGGAGTCCCCGACGAGCCCGATGCCGCTCTCGGTGGGGCGAGGTAGGGTGTCCTCTCCGGTCATCGCCTCCTCGATCTGGTCTTCGGTCGCGTCAGGAAGCTTCACGCCGCCGTGGTCGAAGAACTTGATCCCGTTGTCCGGCGCGGGGTTGTGCGACGCGCTGATCACCGCGCCCGCGACGAAGTCACCGGTCCTGGCAAGGTACGCGAGGCCCGGCGTCGGGATGTGGCCGACCAGCCGGACCTCCATGCCGACGGAGCACAGACCCGCGGCCAGCGCGCTTTCGAGCATGCGTCCGCTCCGTCGCGTGTCGCGCCCGACGACCACGCGGTGCCCGGGCCCTCCGAGCACATGACCGGCGGCGCGCCCCAGCCGGAGAGCGAGCTCGGGGGTGAGGTCTTTGTTCGCCACCCCGCGAATGCCGTCGGTCCCGAAGAGACGACTCACTTGGGGCGGATCGTGAGCGTGACGCGAGTCGGTTGAACGGTCTGCACGCTCACGCCTGCTGGCACGCGGACGGCCACGTCGACCGAATAAGTGCCGGGGCCGCGGCCAGCGGCATCGACGGACGCGACGACGTCGGTGGCAGGAATGCTCACGAGCGTGGGCACCGGACCCGCGATGAGTACGCCGACGCTCGTGATATCGAGCTCGGCAATGTGGTTCGCCAGGAGCCCCGTCACGACGATTGCCGAGCTGAAGACTCTCGTCCCCGCGAGCGCCTGCACGGTCACGGTGACGTTGATGTCCGTTGGGCGGAGCAGCGTGACGCCTGCCGGCACCGCAAGTCCGACGGTCAGTGTCCTGGTCGCGCTCAGATCGCCGATGTCGATCGGGAGTGTCTCGATGCGATCGAGCGTCTTGAGCACTTCCTCCTCGCCGCGCACCGTCACCGCGAAGGGATCCATCGCCGCGCCAACGACCCAGTAACCGGGAGCCACGACCCCGCGGAGCGTGAACACGACCGGAACGGTCCGCGTTGTGGCGATCGGCAGGACCGGCACCTTCACGGTGATCACCCCGGGCTGCACCTGCAGTCCGTCGATCGGCACACCCGCGGCATCCACGGGTATGGCGGGGGTGTCGGGCGACTCGATGTCGATCTGCGCGTCGCCGAAGCGCACCGTTCCAAGGACGGCCGTGACCCGGGCGACGTCGCTTTCGGGACCCGTCACGGTCACTTCGGTCGGCGTGACCTCGGCGTCGCCGGCGCGGGTGCCGGCGGGCGGCTCGTTGGCAAACCGCGACTGCACGACCACGGTGCGCGACGTGAGTCGCTCGACACGCACCGCGACCGTTAGCGGCGACACGTCGACGACCTCGACGTCTTCCTTCGCCACCGTGACCAGGACACGAGCGTCCTGCGGTTCGGCCTGGCCGAGCACCAGCGCGTCCACGTCGATCCTCGCGCGCAGGTCCGACAGCGCGACGCGATCCGCGACACCGGGGGCTCCGCGGAGCGTCACGCCCACATCGCCGAGCGGTCCACGCAGCACGTAGCCGGAGGGAACGTTGTCCGGACGCTCGACCGGGACGCGCCCATCGAACGCGACCGTTATTACGCTCGGCGTCGCGTTCTGCATGATCGCGACCCAGAAGAGAACGGCGATGACGACCGCGATGGCTTTCAGCGGGAAGTCGTGGGTCACGATGCGGCGCACATCGATGCGGCGGCGCAGCCAGGCGGGGCGCACGCCCTCGACCGCGCGCACGGCTAGGACGCCTTGCTGCGGAAGGGCAGCGGCTGGACGCGGCTACGGAGCAGCGATGACAGCACCCGGCGCAGGCGCTCCTCGTCGAGGCCACCGATCATGCGGCCGTTCGAGGCGATCGAGATCGCCTGCGTCTCCTCGGAGACGACGACCACGACCGCGTCCGTCTGCGAGCTCACGGACAGGGCCGCGCGGTGACGCATCCCATAGCGATGCGCCGCGCGCTCCGGCGTCTCCTCGAGCGGGAGGAGGCAGGCGGCCGCGAGGATCTGAGCCCCGCGGACGATCACCGCGCCGTCGTGCAGGGGCGAGCGCGTCATGAAGATCGACGCGAGCAGCTCGGCGGTGAGCCTTCCGTGCACGGGCACGCCCGTTTCGCTGTAGTCCTGCAGGCCGGTGCTGCGTTCGACCACGACGAGCGCGCCGTGTCTGGCCTCGGCGATGAGCAGCGCAGCGCGCACGAGCTCATCGACGACGTGATCCACCTCTTCGTTCGGCTGCTGCACCAGCAAGCGGTTCAGCGGACCGAGCTGTCCGAGCTGTCCGAGCGCGCGGCGCAGCTCGGGTTGGAAGACGATCAGGAGCGCGAAGACGGCGAAGGCGAAGACGGCGGAGAGCACGAACTTCGTGAGCTCGAGCTTGAGCAGCACCGCGAGGCCATAGATGCCGACGATGACGAGGACACCCAGGAGCAGCTGCACCGCGCGCGTGCCGCGAATGAGGACGAGCACGTAGTAGATGAAGACGGCGACGATGAGGATGTCGAGGACGTTGTTCCAGCCGCAGCATTGGCCGGCAAAGACCTTCTGTAGTGCTTCGTTGATGGTGTCCATCTAATCCGCCAAAGCCAGCTGCTCGACCTCGGCGGCGAGGTCCTCGCGACCGTCGAGCCGAAGTGCCTGCACCAGCAGATGGCACTTCGCTTTTGCGACGTCGCGCTTGCCGAGCGTCCGCACCACGTCGACGAGCAGCCGCTGCGCATCGTGATCCGCAACGCCGCTCGCGATGAGCTGGAGCAGCAGGTCCGAGGCGGCATCGTTCCGTCCGTCCGCGATGTACCGGCGCGCCGCCTCGAGCGCGGCGACGCCGCCGCGCGGGTCCCGCTTAGCGAGGTAACGTGCGGCGTCCGCTTCGACGGCCTGTGAGTCGGCATCCTGGGCCACCTGCCCGGCGTCACGCGCGCCGAACGTGACCGCCTGCGGATCGCTCACGTCACCATCCGCCCACGGATTGTCGGACGACGACCCGGGCGCGGCCGCGGCCAGAGCGGCCGGCTCGGCTTCGGACTCGACTGGCACCGGCACGGAGTGCGTTTCCGACTTCGCGGGCGGCGTTTCCGATTTCGCGGGCGGTGCATCGCGTGTCGCGGTCGGCGCGTCGCGCCAGGACGGCTGCGCGGGAAGCGCGGACTCGCTCTTCTGCGCACCACCGAACGCGGAGCGCATCAGCGCCGCGCGATCTCCCGTTTCCTCGCGCGGAGCGGTCGGCGTCGCGGCAGCGCGAGCGGGTGCCGCTTCGCGAGCCGGCACGACTTCGGGTGCGTGTGGCGGTTCCGGGACATCGAGACCAAGCGTGCGCGCGATCCGCACGAGCTCGCCCGATGGGGGCAATCGTTCGAGCGCGAACTGCGCTTCGTGACGCGCGCGCTCCTTCGCTCCGAGCAGCAATGCGGTCTGGATGTAGCGCACGTATTCCGCCGCGGCGGTGCCCGGTTCGCCGGCGAGCGTGAGCGCGGCGGCGAGGCGACGATGTGCGGCGAGATCATTGGGGTCGAGCGCCGTCGCGTCGCGGTACAGGCCGATCGCCGCAGCACGCTGACCCGACTTCGCGACGGCGGCACCGCCGTCGAGAAGCATGCGCAGCGCGGCCGGCCTGTCCTCCTGCTCGATGAGTACCTTCGCGAGGCCACGGTATCCGCCATCGGCCGCGGGAAAACGGTCGAGCAAATAGCGGAATTGCTCCTCGGCCTGCCGAAGCCGACCCAATTGGAGGCTTTTCAGACCCGATGCGAGCGCGACCTTGTAGTTGAAGTCGGACGAGCGTGTGCTCACTAACGCCCTAGTGTGCGCTGGCCGGGATTGAATCGGCTAGCGCTTGGTGAACTGCGGCGCCTTTCGCGCCCGCTTGAGACCTGGCTTCTTCCGCTCCTTGGCGCGGGGATCTCTGGTCAGGAGGCCGGCGCGCCGGAGGGCCGGGCCCAGCTCCTTGTCCATCTGCTGGAGCGCCCGGGCGATCCCGTGGGCGATGGCGCCGATCTGGCCGGTCACGCCGCCGCCCTCGACCTTGATCATCAGCCGTGTCGATCATGGGCATATACGTCTCAGGCTTCATTTCCATGATCCAGGGATCGCGATTGTGGAAGCGATTGGCATGCTCATTCTGCACCAGACTAATAGACTCGACCCCGCCAGCCACTATAATGGGGACATCGTCCACCATGACACTCTTGGCCGCCGTGGCAATCGCCATCAT
>DATEZK010000232.1:0-4151 GCA_035255665.1 Candidatus Limnocylindria bacterium | reverse complement strand
GCGATCGGCGGCGGCGAAGAACGTGACCGCGAGGACCGGGATCATCGCGATGATCGGTCCGAAGAACGGGATGATCATGGCGAGTCCAGACACCAGCGCGAGCACGCCGGCGTACGGAACACCGAGCGGGACGAGGATGAGCAGCGTCGCGATCCCGTACATCGCGCCCAGGATCAGCGAACCGCGGATGAAGCCACCGAAGGACTTGTCCGCGCTCTGCCGGAGCAGCTCGGCCTCGCTGGCGAGCTCGGGAGACAGCGCGCGCGTGAAGCGGTTCCACATCGTGTCGCCGTCGTTGAGCATGAGGAAGGCGATGATCAGGACGAGGGTGACGTTGAAGAAGACGGTGGCCGTCGCCGAGATCACGCCGAGAAGGTCCGCCGCGTACGCGGCAGCGAGGTCTCCGAGGCGGCGCGGCAGCGTCCCGTAGAACTCGGTCAGGTCGACGCGGATCCCGATCCGCTCGAGCGTCGTCTGGATACCCGCGGCGAGCTGGGTCGCGCGCTCGCCGTACTCGGGTCCGCGGGTGACGAGGTCGTTGAGCTGCGCGACGAGCGGTGGGATCGCGAGCAGGCCGATGAGAACGAGCATGAGCGCGATCGCGATGTACACGACCACGACCGAGAGCGTGCGATTCAGCGGCGTGTCGTGGTCGATGCTGTTGACGAGCGGCGACAGCAGGTATGCCAGCCCAAACGCCGCGATGAAGATGATGATGACGTCCGCGATCTGTGCGACCGCGACCCAGCCGAACCCGAACACCTGGATCGCCAGATACACGATGGCGAGCACGACCAGGGCCTGCAGGAGCTGATGCTCTCTCGCGCTGAGGGTCACGGCGCTCATGGTATGGGTGCGCGGGAGGGCTACCATCGCCTTCCGTGACACCTGCGCTCTGCCTCATCGATCGCTGGGCGGCGCACCTGCCCGTGACGTCGCGCACGCCGCGCCTCACGCTCGGTGAAGGGGGCACACCGCTGGTGCGAGCGCCGTCGCTCGAACGTGAGACCGGCGTGGATGCGGTGTGGCTGAAGGTCGAGGGCGCGAATCCGACCGGCTCGTTCAAAGACCGCGGTATGGTCGTCGCCATCGCCAAGGCGCTCGAGGAACGCTCAGGCGCGGTCCTATGCGCTTCCACCGGCAACACCGCGGCGTCGGCTGCCGCCTATGCGGCGCGCGCCGGGCTTCCGTGCACCGTTGTCCTGCCGGCGGGTTACGTCGCGCTGGGCAAGCTGGCTCAGGCGATCGTGTTCGGCGCGACCGTCGTCGCGGTGCGCGGGCCGTTCGACAAGGCCCTCGCCGTCGTGAAGGAGCTTGCCGCGCAGGGAGAGGCGACGCTCGTCAACAGCGTCAATCCGCATCGTCTCGATGGCCAGAAGACCGCGGCGTTCGAGATCTGCGAGAGCCTCGGCGATGCGCCCGACGCGCTCTTCATCCCCGTCGGGAACGCCGGCAATATCACCGCCTACTGGCGCGGGTTCGTCGAGGCGCAGGCTGCGGGAATGTCGGCCCGCCGGCCACGCATGTACGGCTGGCAGGCCGACGGCGCGGCGCCGATCGTCCTCGGCAAGCCCGTCGCGGAGCCGGAGACGATCGCGACAGCGATCCGGATCGGCGCGCCCGCCTCGTGGCAGGGCGCGCTGCGCGCGCGCGACGAGTCCGGCGGCGCGATCGAGGCGGTGAGCGACGCGGAGATCCTCGCCGCCTACAAGGATCTCGCGCGCAACGAGGGGATCTTCGTTGAGCCCGCGAGCGCTGCGTCGGTCGCTGGACTCCGAAAGCGCGCGCAGGCGGGCGGTCTGCGCGGTGTGTCGAGCGTGGTCTGCGTCCTGACGGGAAACGGTCTCAAGGACCCGGACACCGCGCGCTCGCTCAGTCGCGAGGTCGTCGAGGTTGATGCGACGGCCGACGCTGTCACGGGAGCGATCGCGCAGGCCACGCGCGTCTAGGGTGCGACGATGAGCGAGCTGCGTATCCGCGTGCCCGCTTCGAGCGCGAACCTCGGCCCAGGATTCGATTCGTTCGCGCTCGCCCTGCCGCTCCTCGCGGAGTTCGAGCTCCGACCCGCGCGGGCGTGGTCCGTCACCGTCGAGGGAGATGGGCAGGGGATCCCACCGGACGAGGAGAACCTGTTTGTCGTCTCGGCGCGCGCGGCCGCGAAAGCCGCGGGGCGCGAGCTCGCTCCGCAGCACGTGACACAGCGTTCGGCGATCCCGATCGCGCGCGGCCTCGGGTCGAGCGCCGCGGCGATCGTCGGCGGCGCCGTGGCCGCGAACGCGCTGCTCGGCGAGCCCTTCGATCGCCGCACCCTGCTGCGAATCGCGAGCGAGGTCGAAGGACACGCGGACAACGTGGCCGCGGCTCTGTACGGCGCGTTCACCGTGGCGCTGCCCGACGACGAGGGTCCGGTCGCAACGCGCCTGGTGTTCCCGCGCACCTGGCGAGTGTGCCTGCTCATACCCGGACGCCCGCTCTCCACCGAGCAGGCGCGCGCCGTTCTTCCCGCTCAGGTCTCCCGCGACGACGCAGTGTTCAACGTCGCGCACGGCGCGGCGCTCATCGCGGCTGTCATGCGCGCGGACGGCGCGTTGCTCGCGCTCGCGATGGTGGACCGTCTCCATCAAGCGGCACGCACCGCGCTCGTGCCCGCGCTCGGCGAGATCATCGCCGCCGCGCGTGAGGCGGGCGCGTTCGGTGCGGCATTGTCGGGCGCCGGACCGAGCGTGCTGGCCGTCGCACCCACGCGACTTGCCCCACGCGTCGTCGCCGCGATGGAGGAAGCGGCCGCGTCCGCGGGCGCGCCCGGGCGTGGACGCGTCGTGCGCGTGCGCGCCGCCGGCGCGCAGGTCTTGAAATAGCACGGCTCGCGTTACTCGCGGATGCTTCGGTGCGGTCGGCCTTCGCGCGCGAGTTGGGACGCAGCGTCGAGTACCACGACGTCCTTCCATCGACGCAGACACGCGCCCGCGAGCTCGCGACGCAGGGCGCCTCACGCGGCATCGTCGTCGCGAACGAGCAGAGCGCGGGGCAGGGAACACGTGGTCGCGTGTGGGTCGCGCCCAGGGGGACGAGTCTCCTCGCGTCGTGGATCGTGCGGCCCGCGCCGGTCGCGCCTGCGCTCTTCGCCGCGCTCGCGGGCGTGGCTGTGGCGCGCTCTCTGGCTGCTCTGGCGGGCGCGGATGCCCGCCTAGAATGGCCCAACGACGTACACGTCGAGGGGCGGAAGGTCGCGGGCGCGCTCGCCCATGCGACATCGGATGGCGATGGAGGCGTGCTCGTGCTCGGTATCGGGATCAACGTGCATCAGCGAGGCGACGATTTCCCCGCGGAGCTCAGCGCGCGAGCGATCTCGCTCGTGATGGCCGGGCATCCGCTCGACCGGCTTGCGCTCCTCGCGCGCCTGACGCGGGAGCTGGACCGTCTCGAGGACACCACCCAGCGTGCCGCCGCGCTCGACGAGTGGCGCAGTCGCTCGACGTTCCTCGGCAAGACGGTCGAGGTGCGCGCCGGCGAGCGCGCGCCGTTCCGTGGTGTCGCCACCGCGATCGATGACGACGGCGCGCTGCTGGTTCGGACGAGCTCGGGCACCGAGCGTGTCGTCGCAGGGGAGGTGGCACTGGCGTGACTGAGAAGTTCGCGATCGTGGTGGACGGGACCGCCTGTCTTACACCGGAGATCCAGCGTGAGTTCGACATCCGCGTGCTGCCTCTGCACGTGGATGTCGCCGGCGAGACCTTTACCGCGGGTGTCGACCTCACCGCCGACGAGTTCTATCGCCGCATCGCCGCGCCCGGCGTGCTCACCGGGACCTCGCAGCCCAACATCGCCGAGTGTCGCGACGTCTACGACAAGATCGTCGCCGAGGGAACGAAGGAGCTCCTCGTGCTGACGATCGCGACGGAGCTCTCGGGCACGTACTCGGTCGCGAGCACGACGGCGCAGGGGATCCTGGGTGTGACCGTCGAGGTGATCGACACGCGTTCCCTGGCCGGCGGCATCTCCCTCATCGCGACCGCGGTCGGGCGCCTGCGTCGGAGCGGCGGCACGTTCGCGCAGGCCGTTGCTCTTTCCAAGAAGCTCGCGGGCAAGATCCCGATCTACGCCGTCGCGGACACGCTTGAGTACCTGAAACGGTCGGGGCGCGTGAGCGG
>DATEZK010000231.1:0-9096 GCA_035255665.1 Candidatus Limnocylindria bacterium | reverse complement strand
CCTCGCGCCAATCGAGATCGAATATCGCGCGCCGACGAGAGCGCTCCAGCGCAGCGAGCGTCGTCGCGCGGCTGGGCTCACGGGCAAGGCCGGTCCCGGACGCGTATAGAACTCGCGCCTTCCCGAGATCGTCAGGAAGCTGCGCGCCCTGGATCTCCCAGTCAGGGCACGTCGGCGTGCGATAGAAGGTGATCGGGAAGTCGTCCGGCGGCCACGCCTCGCAGAACGCGAGCGCGGTCCGGAGCGTCGGGTGCACGTGCAGCGCGGCACAGTCGACGCCTTCGGCCTCGAGGAAGCGGCGGATGAACCGGCCGTGCCCGTCGTCGCCGACGGCGGAGACGATGCCGTTGCGCACGCCCAAGCGTGCGAGGCCCGTCGACACGTTCCCCGCGAAGCCGCCGACGAATTTCTCGAAGGTGCGCACCTCTTCGAGCGGTGTGTTCAGCTGGAGCGGATACAGATCGGCACCGACGCGCCCGAGGACGTACGCGTCGACGGTCACGCGGCGAGCACCTCGGTCAGGAACGCACGACTGCGCTTCGCGTCGCGCAGCGGCGAGGCGATCGGGCTCACGCCCAGTCGCACGTCCTGCTCGACGATGAGCCAACCCGCGTACCCCACCGCGCGAAGCGCGCTGAGCGTGCCGCGCAGATCGAGCGACCCGTCGCCGAGCGGCGCGAACACACCGAGGCTGACGGCGTCGCGGAAGTCGAGCTGTCGCGCAAGCGCATCCGCGCGGACCTCGCGTCGCAGATCCTTGAGGTGCACGTGCCACACGCGCCGCGCGTGCGTCCGTGCGATGTCCACCGGATCGCCTCCGCCGTACGCGACGTGGCCGGTGTCGAGGCAGAGTCCCACGAGCGTCGGATCGGTGTCGCGCATGAGGCGCGCGATCTCCTCGGGCCGCTCGATGTAGCTCGCGACGTGCGGATGGAACGCGGTCACGAGCCCGCGCTCGCGCGCGTAGCGCGCGACCGTGTTCACGCCGTCGCTGAACCGCCGCCACTCACCATGACTGAAACCCGCCGACCCATCCGCGGGTACGCGGCCAGCGATCGCCGTGCGCCGCTCGTTCCCCGCCTCGGCAAGTACGAGCACGGGCGCGCCAGCCGCCGCCAAGAGGTCGATCGTGTTGCGTGCCGTGCGGAGTGATGCGGCAGCGCGATCGCGATCGTGGAGCGTGACCGGACAGAACGCACCCGCGAGCGAGAGCCTGCGCGCATCGAGCTCGCGCCGGAGCGTCACTGGGTCGGCGGGAAGATACGACCAGGGACCGAGCTCGGTGCCCTCGTATCCAGAGGCGGCCATCTCGTCGAGCACCTGCGCATACGGAAGCTGATCGCCCCAGTTCGGGATCTCGCATGCGCCCCAACTGATCGGAGCGGTGCCGATGCGAATGCGCGGTGTGTTCATCGTCGGAGGTTGTACTGTACGCACTCCGCGATGAGGCTCACGATGGCGCAGGCGCTGGTGCGATTCCTCGCGAGCCAGTACGTCGAGCGCGATGGGGTCGAGCAGCGCTTCTTCGCCGGCTGCTGGGGCATCTTCGGTCACGGCAACGTGGCCGGCATCGGACAGGCGCTCCACGAGCGTCCCGACGACCTCCGTTACTACCAGGCACGCAACGAGCAGGGCATGGTCCACGCTGCGTGCGGCTACGCGAAGATGCGCGACCGGCTCGCGACCTTCGCGTGCACGACGTCGATCGGCCCGGGTGCCACCAACATGGTCACCGGCGCAGCGCTGGCGACGGTCAACCGCATCCCCGTCCTGCTCTTGCCCGGCGACGTGTTCGCGTCCCGCGCGCCGGACCCTGTGTTACAGCAGCTGGAGGTCCCGTGGGCGGGCGATGTGTCGGTGAACGATGTGTTCCGGCCGGTCTCGCGCTACTTCGACCGCATCTCGCGCCCCGAGCAGATCATTCCCTCGGCGCTCGCGGCTATGCGAGTACTGGTGAGCCCGGCCGACACCGGAGCCGTGACCATTTCACTGCCACAAGACGTGCAGGCCGAGGCGTTCGAGGTACCCGACGACTTCGTCGCGAAGCGCACGTGGCACATCGACCGTCGGCTGCCGGAAGCGGCCGCCATCGTGCGCGCGGCCGAGCTCATCGGTGCCGCGAAGCGTCCGCTGATCGTCGCGGGCGGCGGCGTCATCTACTCCGGCGCGACCGATGCGCTGCGCAAGTGGGTCGACGCGACCGGCATCCCCGTCGCCGAGACACAGGCTGGAAAGGGAGCGCTCCCCTTCGATCATCCGCTCGCGCTCGGCGGCATCGGCGTGACCGGCACGTCCGCCGCGAACCGCGTCGCGCGTGAAGCCGACCTCGTCATCGGCATCGGCACGCGCTGGACCGACTTCACGACCGCGTCGAAGAGCGCGTTCCAGGATGCGAACGTCCGCTTCATGAATGTGAACGTGGCCGAGTTCGACGCGCACAAGCACGCGGGACTTGCGCTCGTCGGCGACGCGCGCGCGACCATCGGCGCGCTTGCGGGCTGGACGTACGCCGCCCTGCCGTCGTACCGCGAGAAGGTGGAGCGCCTCACCCGCGAGTGGTCCGCGGAGGTCGATCGTCTGTACGCGCTCGGGCACGCGCCGCTGCCCGCGCAGAGCGAGGTGATCGGCGCCGTGAATGAGGCCGCGGGCCCGCGTGATGTCGTCGTGTGCGCCGCGGGCTCGATGCCCGGCGACCTGCACAAGCTCTGGCGCGCTGGCGACCCCAAGGGTTACCACGTCGAGTACGGCTACTCGACGATGGGCTATGAGATCGCCGGAGGACTCGGCGTGAAGATGGCCGCGCCGGACCGCGAGGTGTACGTCCTCGTCGGCGACGGGAGCTACCTGATGCTCGCGCAGGAGCTCGTGACGGCGGTGCAGGAGCGCATCAAGATCGTCGTCGTGCTCGTCGACAACCACGGCTATTCGTCGATCGGCGGTCTGTCGCGGTCGCTGGGCTCGGAGGGGTTCGGTACGCAGTACCGCTATCGGAAGTCCGGCTCGCTGGGACTCGACCGCGAGGGGCCGCAGGGGGACCCGCTACCGGTCGATCTTGCCGCGAACGCCGCGAGCCTCGGTGCCGTGTCCGAACGGGTGCGGACCATCGCCGAGCTGCGCGCCGCGCTCGGCAAGGCGAAGCGGGTCGAGGACCGCCCGTATGTGATCGCGATCGAGACGGACCGTTACGAGGGCGTGCCGTCGTACGAGTCGTGGTGGGAGGTGGCGCCCGCGGAGGTCTCTGGTCTCGCCGAGGTTCGCGCGTCGCGCGAGCGATACGAGAAAGGCAGGAAGAGCGCTCGGCGTCATCTGCGTCCGCCGCAGTGACGAGCCTGCTCGTCCGCGCGCAAGCCGCCGACCGCGACGGCTGCCTCATGCACGTCACGCCGGAGAGCGCGGGCTGGCGCTACGTCGGATTCGAGGTCTACCGGATCGCCGCCGGCGCGCGTCTGCGACGCGAGTACGCCGGTCGCGAGACCTGCGTCGTCGTCCTGGGCGGCAGCTGCGACATCCGCTCGGAGGCCGGTGAGTGGACGAACGTGGGTGCGCGCGCGACGCCGTTCGACGGCCCACCCGCCGGCGCGTATCTGCCGCCGGGCACTGCGTTCGAGATCGCGGCGCGCTCCGCCACGGTCGATGTTGCGCTGGGCCACGCGCCCGCGAAGCGCGGCGCAGTGGCGCGCGTCATCGCACCGGGCGATGCGCGCCTCGAGATCCGTGGGAGCGGCGTGATGGAGCGGCGGATCCATCACATCCTCATGGAGGACGCCGCGGCCGAGTCACTCCTCGTGACCGAGGTCGTCACGCCGGGCGGGCACTGGTCGAGCTATCCGCCGCACAAGCACGACACGAACGATCCGCCGCGCGAGACCGCCCTCGAGGAGACTTACTACCACCGGCTGCGCGACGAGCGAGGCTTCGCGCTGCAACGTGTGTACACGGCGGACCGAACCCTCGACGAGACCATCGCGGTACGTAACGGCGAATGCATGCTCGTGCCGCGCGGCTACCACACCGTGTCGGCCACGCCGGGGTACGACCTGTACTACCTAAACGTGATGGCGGGGCCGCTGCGGGAATGGAAAGTGACGTTCGATCCCGACCACGAGCGCCTTCGCGGCTAGGACCTTCCGGCGCGACGCAAGCGCATAGACTGATTTCGATCCGGGAATGGACCTTCGATCCGGGAATGAGGGGGTAGGTATGACACCGAAGCTCGACAGACGCACGTTCCTCGCGGGAGTCGGAGTAACAGCCGCGGCTGCCGCTTGCGGCGGCGCACCGCCGGCGGCGTCGCCGACGGCCACCGTCCCAGGGACCGCGGCTGCGACCGCGTCACCGAAGCCAAGTGGACGCATCTCGGTGTACTCGGCGCTCAACGAGTCCACGAACAACCAGTTCGTCGCGGCGTTCAAGGCGGCCGTGCCTGGCGTCGAGATTGACCTGCTGCCGCTCCCGGCGGCAGGCGAGCTCCAGACGCGCATCCGCGCGGAGAAGGCGAGCCCCAAGGCCGACATCTTCATCGGCGGCGACTCGTCGTTCCATGACGGTCTCGGCAAGGAAGGCCTGCTCGAGACCTATGAGTCACCCGCGGCCTCGGCCGTAGCGGCGCAGTCCAAGGATCCGGCGAAGAACTGGACCGGCTGGTACTTCGGCATCTTCGGCATCATCACCAACACCAGCCGCTTCACCGCCGAGATCGGCGGCGCCAAGCCGACGTCGTGGGACGACCTTCTCGACGCGAAGTACAAGGGCAAGCTCATCCTTGGGAGCCCGATCACGACCGGCGGCGGCTACATCTTCATCGCCACGCAGATCTTCCGCTTCAACAAAAACGAGCAGCAGGCGATGGACTACATGAAGAAGTTCCACGCCAACGTGGCGCAGTACCCGGGCACGTCGCCTCAGGCGATCCAGCTCGTCTCGCAGGGTCAGTTCGTCGGCGCGCCCAACTGGGCGCACGACATCCTCACCGAGAAGGGCAAGAACCCAGGCGTCGACCTCTCCATACCGAAGGGCACGGGCTACGAGATCGGAGCGGTGAGCATCGTCAAGGGGACCAAGAACCCGCAGGCCGCGAAGGCCTTCGTGGACTGGGTGCTCACGAAGGAGGCCGGCGAGCTGAACGTCAGGCTCAGCAACCGCGTCTCCGTCCGGAACGACGTCGCTCCGGCGCCGGGCGCCCCGACGCTCACGTCGGTCGAGATGGTCAACTACGACCGCGACTGGGCCGCGGCGAACAAGGACCGCGTCCTCAAACTCTGGCAGACCACGGTGGGTCTCTAACGAACTAGGAACTCGGGCCGGTGACGAGCCTACGGCGCGAGCCGTCGCTCTTGCTCGCGCTGCTGGTCGTCACCGGCCTCGTCGCCGTGTTCATCGTCTATCCCCAGCTGCGCGTCATCACAGAGCCAGGCGGGTCGGGCTACATCGACTTCCTCACCGGCCAGACCTGGGTACGTCCGCTCCAGAACTCGCTCACCGTCACAGCGCTTTCGACGACGACCGCCGTGCTGCTCGGCTTCATCTACGCGTACGCGATGGTCTACACCGACATGCGGTGGAAGCCCTTCTTCCGCCTCGTCGGGATCCTGCCGCTGCTCTCGCCTCCGTTCGTCGTCGCGGCCGCATACATCCTGCTGTTCGGCCCGCGCGGGATCATTACTTACAACATCTTCGGCCAGAGCCCGAACATCCTCGGTCTCTACGGGATCTGGGGCGTCCAGACGATCGCGTTCTTCCCCTTCGCATATCAGCTCATCGCGGACGTCCTCTCCCGCAGCGACGCGCGCCTCGAACAGGCCGCGCGCAACCTCGGTGCCGGGCCCTGGCAGGTCTTCAAGTCGGTGACCCTGCCGCTGACGAGGCCCGGCCTCGGGGCGGCGATCCTCACGACGGCGATCTACGTCCTCGAGGACTTCGGCAACCCGGCGCTGATCGGCGGCCTCTATGTGGTTCTGCCGACGCAGGCCTACGGCCTCATCTCCGGGTTCGGCGAGCTCGACTCCGCCGCCGCCGTGAGCACGATCCTCCTCGGGCTCGCCCTCATCCTCTACTTCGGGAAGGTCCGGCTCGACGGCGGCCGGCAATACGTGACCGTCAGCGGGAAGGCTTCCTCGATGCCGCGTCCGCCGGTCCCGCGCATCGTGTCATGGGGTGCGTTCGTCGCATGCTCGCTCTGTGCGCTCGTCATCATGCTCGTGTTCGGAGTGCTCCTCGTGAGCGCGATCACGCTGCACTTCCCCACGAATCTGCTTCCCACGACGCAACACTTCGAGTACCTCGGGGCGCACAACCTGAGCCTTCGCAACACGCTGACCTATGGGGTGGTCGCCGCGCTGCTCTCGTCTGTCTTTGCGTTGTTCGCCGCGTTCCTCGTAGAGCGCGGGAGGTGGCGCGGTCGCCGGGTGCTCGACCTCCTGCTGATCATGCCCGCCGCCGTCCCGGGGCTCTTCTTCGGCCTTGGGTACGTCACCGCGTTCAGCGGGACGTGGCTCGACGATCTCGACACGACGGGCGGCGTGGTCATCACCATCGCGCTCCTCTTCTGGAACATCCCGGTCGGGTATCAGGCCGCTGTCGCGGGGCTCCGCCAGATCGACCGCACGATCGATGAGGCGGCGACGAGCCTCGGCGCAGGAAGTCTCAGGATGTTCCGCGAGATCCTCATGCCCATGCTCGGCGGCTCTCTGCGCGTCGGCTTCACCACGACGTTCGTCCGCGCCGTGACGACTCTCTCCCTCATCATCTTCCTGTTCACCACGCAGAGCGTGACGGCAACGATCACCATCTTCCAGCTGGTGGGTGACTTCAACTGGGGCGGTGCGGCGGCCTTCACCGTGGCCGATATCGGCATGGCGATCATCGCGCTCGTGATCATCGCCATCATCAGTCGAGGCCGGGTCTCGCTTGGAGGGGCACGTGGCTGAGAGCGCCCACCTTCGCGTCGACCACATCACCAAGCGGTTCGGCGATGCCAAGGCCGTCGACGACGTGTCGTTCGAGATCCCGCGCGGCTCGTTCGCGACGCTCCTCGGGCCGTCTGGCTGTGGCAAGACGACCACACTCCGGATGATCGCGGGCTTCTACGACCCGGACGAGGGCAACATCATCCTGAGCGGGAAGCGCATCAACGAGCTGCCCGCGCACCGTCGCGGCACGGCCATGGTCTTCCAGGACTACGCGCTCTTCCCGCACATGACCGTGAAGGACAACGTCGGCTACGGCCTGCGCGTCCAGGGTGCGACGGGCAAGGAGCGCGAAAGGCGCGTCGAGGAAACGCTCCAGTTCGTCGGGCTCGGCGGACTCGGCGGCCGCTGGCCCAACCAGCTCTCTGGTGGTCAGCAGCAGCGCGTCGCGGTCGGGCGCGCGCTCGTCCTGCGACCGGAGATCCTGCTGCTCGACGAGCCGCTGTCAAACCTCGACGCGAAGCTTCGCGTCTCGCTGCGCTGGGAGCTTCGCGCCTTGCAGCAGCAGCTGAAGATGACATTCGTATACGTCACGCATGACCAGGACGAGGCGCTCTCGTTGTCCGACTGGATCGCGGTGATGAACGCCGGGAAGGTCGAGCAGGCCGGCACGCCGTGGGACATCTACTACCACCCGCGGACGTCGTTCCTCGCGGACTTCGTCGGCGCCGTGAACCTCGTTCCGGGAACCGTGCGCGAAGTGCGCGGCGAGGAGGTCATGGTCGCGTTCGGCGAGCGCGCCGTCACCGTGCGAAAGCCCGCGGGCCTTGCGCTCGACGCGGGACGCGAGGTGCGCCTCTGCGTCCGTCCCGAGGCGCTCGCGCTCCGGCCCCGCTCAGCCGACCCAGATGGCATCCGCCTCCCCGGCGTCGTCGCACGCCGCGCGTTCCTCGGCGACCTCATGCGCTACTGGGTGACCGTCGACGGACGCGAGTGGATCGTGGACCAGCAGGATCCCGGCGCCGCCGCCGATTTCGACGGACCCGTGACCGTCGCGGTGAAGCCCGAACGCATCCACGTCATCGCAGAGGGTTAGCGACCGAGCGACAGAGCGATTTGCCGCCCTCCGTGTTGCGCGCAATATGACGCGAACGGGAGGACGAAACCATGAGACGCATCTCGCGCATCTTCGCTTTCCTTGCGGCCACCGGCCTGCTCGCCGCGGCCTGCGGCGGCGCAGCCACGCCATCGCCCACAGCGTCCGGCGCCGCGACAGCGGCAGCGTCGCCGTTCCCGCGCAAGGCGCTCGACATCATGGCGCCGGCCGCGACCGGCGGCGGCTTCGACACGACCGCGCGTCTCTTCCAGCGCGCGCTGACCGAAGAGAAGCTCGTGACGCAAAACGTGACCGTGTCCAACGTTCCCGGGTCAGGCGGCGTGGTCGGCATGTCGCAGCTGCTGAAGAACAGCAAGGGTGAGCCACACGCGCTGATCGTCGTCGGGCGCGTGACCATCGGGAATCAGGTGATCGGCAAGAGCGACACGAAGGTGTCGCAGCTCACGCCGATCGCACGGCTGATGGCCGAGAGCGAGGTCATCGTGACGCCGAAGGACTCGCCGTACAAGTCGATCAAGGACGTCATCGACGCGCTCAAGAAGGACATCAACGGCATCAAGTTCGCGGGCGGCTCCGCGGGTGGGGCCGATCACGAGCTCGCGGGCCTGCTCGTGAAGGCAGCCGGCGGCGACGTCAAAGCCTGGAAGAGCTACGTGCCGTTCGCCGGCGGCGGCGAAGCGTCCGCCGCGATCATCGGCGGCCAGGTGCAGGTCGGCATCTCCGGCTACGGCGAGTTCAAAGGTCAGATCGACAGTGGAAACATGAAAGCACTTGCGGTCTCCGCGGACCAGCCGCTCGCGGGCGCGACCGCCAAGGCGATCCCCACGCTGAAGAGTCAGGGGATCGACATCACGCTCCTGAACTGGCGCCTGCTGGCGGCACCGGCTGAGATCTCGGTAAGCGATCTCGCCCAGCTCAAGGCGTTGGCCCAGAAGGTCCACGACAGCAAGACCTGGCAGGACTTCGCAACGAAGAACGCCTGGTTCGATAACTTCACGACCACGGATCTCTCCGCCTTCGTTTCCTCCGAGGAGCGCGCGCTCACAACGATCCTCACGGACCTCGGCCTGGTGA
>DATEZK010000230.1:0-2504 GCA_035255665.1 Candidatus Limnocylindria bacterium | reverse complement strand
CGCCGCGTGATCGACCTGACCGTCGGCATGCGATGCACCGGGGAACGTTGCGGAATCCGGAGTGAAGGCCCGACCGCGATCCGGACCGGTGTTCCAGAAGCCGAGCACCATGGCCGTTGACGTCGGGCTGCACCAGGCCTCGCCGCCGCCGTCGTACTCGGGATAGTGCCCCGCGTGGGTCTCCTGCGAGAGCATCGGGACATCGAGGTCGCGCGCGACCCCGCCGAATGCGCTCGGGACCGTGTGCTGCGTCTCGCGCGAAACGACCGACGCCAGGAAGGTGACGGCGGGGGTCGTCGTGATCCCCACCGCCCGATGCAACGTGACGCGCAGCTCGTACGAGGTGAGCTCCGGCGCGCCGTCCGCCTTCTCGAATGTGTCGACGTTGACCCCGCCGTCGCCGTCGTTCTGTCCTTTCTGCGTCGTCCGGTGGATCGTGTCGTCACCGGAGGACCAGACAGCAAGCGTGTACCACTTCGTCGTGCGTGACGCACCGCTCGCGCGCATCTGCACGTCGATCCAGGTACCGGTCGGGGTCGAGGCCTTCCACGACGCGATGAGCTCGTCGAACGCGAACGGCGTGTGCACTGGGCTCGACACCCACGTGCCGCGTTCATCGGAGATCGTGCGGCCGTAGGGATCCGCGTAGGAGCCCCGCGATGGCGATGGGCCAAGCTCTAGACGTTGGTTGTTCGTGACCGCGCCGTCGTACCCGCCCGTATCCAGTGAGAGGCGTGTGAAGCTTCGTGGCGTCGCGTCCGCGGCAAACGTCGCAGCGGTTGACGGCGACGCTGCGGGTGTCGCGCTCCCCGGCGCGGGACTGGTGGCCGCGGTCGCCGAGGCACTTGGCGCGACCGACGCGGTCGCGGATGGCGGGCTGGCCGAGCACGCCGCGAGAAGCAGCGCGCTCAGAGCCAACCCGCGCATCGCCCTTACCAGTTCTTGTCGAGCCCCTCGACGTTCGGGGGTAGGTCGACCTGGTCATCGTCGTAGATGACGTACACGATGCCGGCGGAGCCGCCGAGCCAGACGTTCTCGAAGTCCGCGCGCCCGTAGATGACGCGCGCATCCTCGTTCGCGAAGACCGCCGGATCGTTCGTGATGACGTCGCCGGAGGGCGTGAATCCGCGGATCACCAGAAGGTGGCCGCTGGTCTTCTTGAAAAGGAAACCGGGCAACTTGCCGTTGATCGACGCGACCAGCGGGATGCCCGCGTCGATGAACCGCTCCGCCTCCGCAAGCGAGCGCAGGCGAGTAACGAACGCGTCCAGACCGAAGGTCGCGGCGTACGCCGTGTTGTAAGGCCAGTTGCCCGCGCCCTGGTAGTTCCAGTCGTAGACGTACCGCGCCGCGTAGTCGACCTGCCCGAATTCCTCGGCGGGGATCGGGAATGTCGCGAGCTGCTCGGCGCTGGGACCGGTGCCCCACCGGCCAAGCACCATCGCAGTCGAGGTCGGGCTGCACCACGCCTCGCCACCGCCGTCGTATTGCGGGAAATGGCCGGCGTGAATCTCCTGGGACAGTTCCGGCACGTCGACCTCGTCATCGACGCCGCCGGACGCGCTCGGGATCGCGTAGCTCGACTCGGCCGAGGTCATCGCGCCGAGGAAGCGAACCGACGGCGTCGGTGCGCCGGCCGCGGTGTTGGCGCGATACAGCGTGAGGCGCAGCCGGTACGTGTTGAGAGGCGCCGCCTTCTTCGAACGGATGAAGGTGTCGATCGCGATGAAGCCGTCGGCGTCGCCCTGCGCGGAAACGGACGTACGGTGGATCGTGCCATCGCCTGACGCCCAGATGCCGAGCACATACCACTTGGTGATGCGGCCGCTCCCAGTCGCTTCCATCTCGATCTTGATCCAGGTGCCGTCCGGCGTCGCCGCGTTCCACGACGCGACGAGCTCATCAAAGGCAAATGGAGACGTGACGGCCAGGGATGTCCAGGTGCCGCTCTGGTACGCGACAGCGCCGTGGCCAAATGGGTCGTTGTAGGTGCCGCCCGTCAAAGTGCCGGAGAGCGTGAGCGCGCCACTGGCATAGGCGGTGCCTGCGAACATGCCCGTTGCGAGGTTCAGCCGTTCGAAGCTGGCGGAGGGATCCCCGCCCTTGCTCGCCGCGGCTGCGGGAACAGAGCCAGCAACGATCGCCGCGATGGTCAGAGCTAGCGTCACGATCAGGGCGGTGGAACGGCGTGCCTTCACGGAATCCTCCTCATCGCGGGGTCGTCTGCGGGTAAAGTCTGACACGTGAGCCCCTTCGCGCGCCCGGACCTCTTCTGGTCGACCGAGCAGACAGCCGCGAAGCTGAGCGAGCCGAACGTGCGCATCGTCGATTGCCGCTTCTCGTTCGAAGGAGACGCACGTAACGATTACCTCGCCGGCCATCTGCCGGGCGCCGTCCACTGCAACTGGTCCACCGACCTCTCCGCTCCAGCGCCCGCATCCGGCCATCCGCGCTGGATGCTGCAAGGACCGGAGGAGTTCGCGAAGACCATGGCGCGCCTCGGC
>DATEZK010000229.1:0-2396 GCA_035255665.1 Candidatus Limnocylindria bacterium | reverse complement strand
GCGGCGGCCACACGCCTGAGGTTGCTCCCTTTGGTACAATTTCATCAACGGCTTCCGGTTCGATGCCCGGGAGCCGCGGGCGCCGCTGAAAGTGGGTCGACCCCCACTTTTTTTGTCGCCCGGACGACCTAACGAGAAATTGAAGAAGAGGGGGAGCGCCGGCGATGAACCGAGAACTCGTGACCGGTCTGGCACAGCTCTCCGCCGAGAAGGGTCTCCCCAAAGAGGTCGTCGGCGACATCATCGCCAGGGCCCTTAAGCGCGCCTACGGCGCCGAAGAGAACATCGACGTCAAGGTCGACATCACGACCGGCGCCTTCAAGGTCTATCTCCTGAAGACGGTCACCGAAAAGGTCGAGGATCCCAAGCTGCAGATCCAGCTGGACGCCGCCAAGCGGATCAAGCCGGATGTTCAGCTCGGCGACATCGTTCCGCTCGAGGAATCCGCGGCCGCCCTTGGGCGCATCGGTGCGCAGACCGCCAAGCAGGTGATCCAGCAGTCACTGCGCGAGGCCGAGCGCGAGCAGGTGTTCGCGGAGTACGCCGACCGCGAGGGCGACATCATCAACGGCCAGATCAGCCGGTTCGAGGCGGGCTCCGCGATCATGGAGCTCGGCAAGGCCGAGGCGATCCTGCCGCGCGCCGACCAGGCGCCGCACGAGCGCTACTTCATCGGCCAGCACCGCAAGGTCGTGGTCGTCGAGGTCCGTCGCACGCTGCGCGGGCCACAGATCATGGTCAGCCGTTCGCACAAGAACCTGGTGAAGCGTCTCTTCGAGCTCGAGGTGCCGGAGATCTACCACGGTCAGGTGGAGATCGTCGGTATCGCGCGCGAGTCGGGATCGCGCACCAAGATCGCGGTGCGCGCGCGCCAGCCTGGCATCGACGCGCGCGGCGCGTGCATCGGCCAGCGCGGGCTTCGCGTGCAGGCCATCGTGAACGAGCTCGGCGGCGAGAAGATCGACATCATCGAGTGGAACGAGAAGCCGGAGCAGTACGTCGCCAACGCTCTGGAGCCGGCCCACGTGGTCCGCGTCGACATCGTCACCGATGACAAGACCGCGTACGTCGTCGTCCCGGACCGGCAGCTGTCCCTCGCGATCGGCAAGGAAGGTCAGAACGCGCGGCTCGCCGCCAAGCTCACCGGCTGGCGCATCGACATCCGCAGCGAGTCAGAGGTCCGCGCCGAGCTCGAGCCGGAGCCCGAGCCGGAGCCCGAGGCCATCGCTGTCGAAGTCGCGGCACCGGTGGAGGAAGACGCAGAGCCGAGTCACGACCTCATCGCCGAGGTCGAGGCCGAGTCCGCCATGGCGGACGAGGAGGAGCTGGACGAAGAAGATCGAGCGCTCCTGGGAGCCAAGAAGAAGAAGGAACGCCGTTAGCCCGAAGGGGACCGCGGGTGTAGCCCGCCGGCCTCTGCCGCAGCGGACGTGCGTGGCCTGCCACACCGTCCGCGCGAAGCGGGAGCTCGTGCGTATCGTTCGTTCTCCCACCGGCGAGCTGACGGTGGACCTTCGTGGCAAAGCCCCCGGACGGGGCGCGTACCTTGATCCAGACGAGGCCTGTCTCGACCGGGGACTGCGCGAGGGAGCGCTGGCGAAGGCGCTCGAGATCCCGGTCGACGCCGTCACGGCGGAGCGATTGAAGGTAGAACTAAGCGAAGCGGCCCGCGTACGACAGAAGGAGACCGCGTAATTGCCCAAAGCACGACCTCGGCGTTTCCCGCCACAGCGTGGCCCGCGCCCGCGGGGCCGCAGGCCACCGCGAACGCAGCCGGTCGTCGCGCCGGTCGAGCAGGCTGCGCCCGCCGTGGCCGTTATCGAGGGCCGCCCGCCGGTGGTCCTGCCCAAGCAGGTTTCCGTGCGGGAGCTCGCGACGCTTCTCGACGTCAGCATCGTCGACCTCATGCGCGCCCTGGTGAACATGGGCACGATGGCGTCGATCAACACGACGATCGACTTCGACACCGCCAGCCTCGTCGCGACGGAGCTCGGCATCGAGACGGCGGCCGAGGAAGAGGCTGCACCCATCGTCGAGGACACTGAAGCCGAGATCGCGCCGCTCAAGCTGGATCTCTGGACCGAGGACGACGCGAGCAAGCTCAAGCCGCGCCCGCCGGTCATCACGATCCTCGGCCACGTCGACCACGGCAAGACGAGCCTTCTCGACGCGATCCGCACGACCAACGTGACTGCGCGCGAAGCGGGCGGCATCACGCAGCACATCGGCGCGTACCAGATCGAATACAAGGACCGCAAGGTCACCTTCCTCGACACGCCGGGTCATGAGGCGTTCACGGCGATGCGCGCACGTGGAGCGCAGATCACCGACGTCGCGGTGCTCGTGGTCGCGGCCGACGACGGCGTGCAGCCTCAGACGATCGAAGCGATCTCGCA
>DATEZK010000228.1:0-2060 GCA_035255665.1 Candidatus Limnocylindria bacterium | reverse complement strand
CGCCACGATCATCGATGCGCGTGGCTCGCGTGACATAGAGGGACTCGCGGTGCCAGTGGTGAATGGGCTCGGCGCAGGTGACGCATTCGGCGCGGCGCTCGGCGCGGCGCTCCTCGCGGGACTCGGCGCCGATGATGCCGTGCGCCGCGCGAACGCCGCCGGCGCGATCGTCGCCTCGCGCCTGTCTTGCAGCACCGCGATGCCGACGTCATCGGAGATCGACGCGCTCATGGCGGGTGGGGGCGTTGTCGACGGCGTGGTCGTCGCGCGATGATCGCGAGCATCGCGTCACCACGCGGTGTGGTGTGCGGGCTGGCGCTTGACCATCGCGACAGTCTTCGGGTCGCCGCGCGCCGGCACGGTTATCCGGAGGATGCGGCGTCGCTGCGCGCGCTCAAAGTCGAGCTGGTTCGCGCGCTCGCACGGCTGGCCACGGTCGTTCTGCTCGATGTCGAGCTCGGTCTCGACGCGTTCACCGAGCTGAACGGCACACCACTCGTTGTTCCGCTCGAGGCGCAGGGCTACGAGTCTCTCGGTGAGGGCCGCATCACGACCCTGCTGGGCGATGTGGATCCCGCTCGCGCGGGAGCACTTGGCGCGATCGGCTGCAAGCTGCTCCTTCCGTACCGGCCCGACCTTGCGGAGGTGGCGCAGTTGCAGGAGGAGATGGTCGCGCGGGTCGTCGCCGACTGCCGCGCCGCGGACGTGCTCTCGATCATCGAGCCGATCGTCTACGGCGAGGTGCCTGAGCTCGGCGCCGCGGTGACGGAGACGGCGCGACGACTCGCGCGTCTCGGGCCGGATGTGCTGAAGCTGCAGTACCCCGGAAGCGCACGACTGTGCGAGGCGCTCACGCGTGCCTGCGGCGCCGTGCCGTGGGTGCTGCTCGGTGGCGGGACGGATGAAGAGACCTTCCTCGCCCAGTTACGCGACGCGATGCGCGGCGGGGCACGGGGCTACATCGTCGGCCGCACCGCGTGGGACGCCGCGCTTGTGCTGGACGACGGCGAGCAAAGACAAGCGGTGTCAGAACGCGCCGCCTTCCTGGCGCGAGCGGTGCAGGTGGCCGAGGCGGGCTAGGGTCCGGGAACAACGGCGCAGCGTGGGTTGTTTCCATCGACAGCGCCCGGGAGGACAGCATGCAGATCAAAGAGCTCGGCCATCTTGTGCTTTATGTGAAGGATCTAGCGCGTTCGCGCAGCTTCTACGGTGAGTTGCTCGGTTGGAAAGAGATCACGCCGGAAGGCGGTATGCAGTTCCCCGCCGCGGCGTTCACCTCTGGCCGCACGCACCATGAGCTGCTGCTCATCGAAGTGGGCCCCAGCGCCGCGCCGCTCCCAAAGGGCCGACGTCTTGGCCTCTATCACTTCGGATTGAAGGTCGGCGAGACCGATGACGAGCTCCGCGAGGCGCGCGATGCTCTCCAGGCCGCCGGCGCGAGGATCGTCGGCGCGTCCGACCACGGCGTGACGCACAGCCTCTACATCGAGGATCCGGATGGAAACGAGATCGAGCTGTACATCGACGTGCAGCCGGCGCGTTGGAAGGACGATCCGTCTGCAGTGTTCGCCGACATCAAGCCGCTGCGTCTTTAGGTGAATAACTCGGACCTTGCGCTATTGGTCCTGCGCGTCGCCGTGGGAGCCGTGATCGCGATGCACGGCTTTATGAAGCTCGGCTGGGTCGGTAAGGGTGGCTCACCTGCCGGCGTCGCCGGCTGGTTCGAGGGTCAGCTCGGCTTCAAGCCGGGGATCTTCTGGGCCTGGGTCAGCATCTTTGCCGAGAGCCTCGGCGGTGTTCTCGTTGCGCTGGGTCTCTTTGGCCCATTCCCGGCCGCCGTGGTCTTCGCGGATCTGGTTGTCGTGACGATCGTCGCGCACGTGCCGAAGGGCTTCTGGGCGAGCAACGGCGGCTGGGAGTTCCCGGTGCCGCTCGCAGCCGGAGCATTGGCAATCGCACTCATCGGCAACGGGGCCTACTCGCTCGATCGTTTGCTCGGTCTGACCTACTCGGACACGCTCGTGGGGCTCTGGTGGATCGCGATGGTCGTGGGAGTCGCG
>DATEZK010000227.1:0-5027 GCA_035255665.1 Candidatus Limnocylindria bacterium | reverse complement strand
TCGCCGGCGGCCTCGCGCACCGCCATCGCCTGCGGTGTCGACGCATCGGAGGCCGCGACGGCGAGCGATAGCACAAGCTCGTACGCCGGTGCCGACTCGATCCGCGCGCGGAGCGTCGCGGGAGGAGAAGTGCGACGCATGTCGAACTTGTAGCACGGACGGCGGTCGACCTACGGTCAGACCATGCGCGTCGGTCTGCAGCAAGCGACGTACACCTGGCGAGGCGGCCCCGCCACGCTCGGCGATGACCTAGCGGCGATCGCTACGGAAGCCGAAAGGGCCGGCCTCGCCAGCTTCTGGCTGATGGATCACTTCTTCCAGATCCCTACCTGGGGCACGCCCGAGGACCATCCAATGCTCGAGGCGTACACGGCACTCGGGTTCGTCGCGGCACGCACCTCGAGCATCAAGCTCGGCACGCTCGTGAGCGGCGCCATCTATCGGCATCCGTCCGTCTTGATCAAGGCCGCGACGACGCTCGACGTCCTGTCACGCGGTCGGGCCTATCTCGGCGTCGGCGCGGCATGGTTCGAAGCCGAGGCGAAGGGTCTTGGGATCCCATTCCCGCCCAAGCGCGATCGCTTCGCGGCGCTGGAGGACGTGGTGCGCCTCGCCCGCTCGTCATGGACGGACGGAAACGTCCCTTTCGAGGGCAAGACGCTGCGTGCGGAGCGGCCGCTCCAGAATCCCGCGCCGCTCACGCGTCCCCATCCGCCGATCCTCATCGCGGGCCGCGGACCGAAGCGGACGCTGGATCTGGTCGCGCGGTACGCGGACGCGTGGAACATCATGGCCACGCCTCGTGAGGCACCCGCGTTCCTCGAAGCGCTGCGCCGACGCTGCGACGAGGTCGGCCGCGATGTGAAGGAGATCGAGACGACCATCCTCGACCCGGAGGATTGGCGACTCGATGAAGACCCGAGCTACCGGTGGAGTCCCGAGTGGGAGCTTGCGCGACTCCGCCGATGGCGGGACATCGGCTTCGACCACGTGATCGTCAACTTCGCCGACGCCCACGACGTCTCGAAGCTGCGCGCGCTCGGAGAAGTGGTCGCGGCGTTGTAGTCAGGGCAGGACGTTGAACGCCTGACGTCGACGCGGCTATCGCCCCTTAGGTCGCCTTGAAGCGAACTGCTTGCGCAGTGGCGTCCAGTACTCGCTCCGGGCTACCGCCCTTTCGCTCGTCTTGAACCGAACTGCTTGCGCAGTGGGTTCCAGTAGTACTCACGCCATCCGGTACTGATCTCGCCGTACTTGTCGTCGGGCACGCCGCTCTGCGTGAACGTGATGCGCGTCCCGCTCGCCGCCTTCGCCAAACGGAACGTGGCCTTCGAGTAGTGACCCTTCTCCCAGTTGTTGGCGCGCCAGGTCTGGACGATCCGGCGATCCTTCGTGAGCGCGAGCTGCTTTCCTTCGAGGTCGTGCCCGACCTTGAACGCGCCACCGACGCGGCGGCTCACCGTGGCGCGTTGCCCCGAGAGCTTTCCGTGACGTTTGGAGTCCATGAGGACTTCGTAGATGTCATGCGGCGTCGCACCGCGGATCGTCGCCGTCTGCCGGATGGTCTTCATCTGCCCCTCCCCGATCGTTGCGAGAGACTAGTCCAATGAGCATCTTCGAGATCCGTCGACACGCCGAGCGCATCAATCTCCAAGACAACCAGAGCGCGCTCTCCGCAGCGGGTCACGCGATGTGCGAGCGCCTCGCGAAGGACGCGCCCAAGTACGCGCTCGTCGTCTCGAGCCCCTTGCCGCGGGCGAAGGAGACCGCCGAGCGCATCACCGGCCGGCTGGATGGGACGGATCCCGGCCTGCTGCCCGATCTCGGCGGCGCCGCGGCTCGGATGTTCGGCGAGATGCGCACGCTCGCCGATTGGGCGCTCCTCATGCGCACCGACGAGAGCGCGAAGCATTTCGCGGAGGAGCAGCTGCCGGCATGGGAGCGCATCGCGTCGCGCGTCGGCGAGAAAGACCGCGTCCTGGCCGTTTCGCACGGCGGCATCATCGATCTGCCTGCGATCGTGATCGCCGCGCGCCTCGGCACGACCCTCCACGGCAAGTCGTTCGGCTACGGTGAAGGCGTGCGTGTCACGTACGCGAAAGGCGCACCGGTGAAGATCGAGGAGCTGCGCGTCACATGAGGTGGCTCGCGCTTGTCCTGATCCTCCCGCTGCTCGCCTGCGACCCACGCGTGATCGTGTCGCGCACGGGATCGCCGCAGGTCCAGCCGGCCGCGACCGCGACGGGCGCCGTGCCCTCGCCCACGGCGAGCACCGCTCCACCCAAGATCGCACTCCGACCCATCCCGAGCATCACGCCGGCCGCGCGCCTGTTGAGCTCGCAGCAGTCGAGTGACATCCCCGTCGCTCCTCGCTTGAGCTTCCTCCTCACCGACGATGGGCGCGTCATCACGCAGGACATCGGTGGCCAGCTCCTCCAGCGCAAGCTCACACCCACCGGAGCAGCAACGATGGCGCTACAAGCGATCCAGACCGGACTATTCGACAAGGACGCGAGCTACGGGCGCGAGCCGGTTCCAGGCACGACCCCGCCGGCGCGGGGCCCCGTGTTCCTGATCCTGGTCGTCGCGAACGCTGGACGAGAGGTCCGCGTCTCGTTCGAGCCGACCGGACAGCCGGACGACGAGCAGTATCAGAAGTCGGCAACCCGCGAGAAGCTCACGGCGCTCGCACGCGGCTACGAAGATCTCTCGTGGGTGCCGGCGAACCACTGGGCCGAGCCGAGCGCGCAGCCCTACCAGCCCGCCTTCCAGCGCGTCTTCATCCTGGCGGAGCCGAACGTCGCGGCCGTCCCGGCACCCGGAACGAACCCGGCCGACGCAGATGCGATCTGGCCGTTCCTCACGCCGATCGACGCTCTCGGCGCGCCGATGCCAGGCACGCTGTGGCGCTGCGCGGTCGTGATCGGTGATGACGCTCGGATCCTCACCGAGGCGCTCACTTACAACGGCTTCGTGAGACGCGATGGCCCGAGCGTCACGGCTGCACTCGCGTGGCGCGCGTCGGGATCCGTTCGCCTCCTGATGACCCCGTTGATGCCGCACGAACAGCCGACGTGCGCCGGAGCGGTACCGCCGCTGTTCTAGCTAGGCGACAGTCACGCCGAGTCGCGCTCCGAGCTCGCGCACGACCTCGACGATGAGGTCGATGTCCGCCTCGGTCGTGCGCCAGTTCACGATCGCCGGTCGGAAGGCGACGCGTCCGCGGTAATGCGTCGTCCCGACGTACACGCGCCCGTCGGCCAGCAGGTCCGCGCCGATCTTCGTGTTCAGCGTGTCGAGCGCGTCGTCGGAGAGATCGCCCGGCCGGTATCGGAAGCACACGATGTTGAGCGGGACCTCCGCCAGCCGCTCGAGCTCCGGCGCGGCATCGACCGCGCGCGCCAGACGCTGCGCGAGATCGAGATGCCGCTCGACCATCGCGCGATGCCCGGCGCGTCCGTATGCGCGAAGCGTCGCCCAGATCGCGATGCCGCGCGCACGGCGCGACGCCTCGGGTCCACGTCCGCCGAACATCGGGTGCTCGCCCGGCTTCGGGAGATACGGAGCGCCAATAGCGAAGGCCGCGTCGAGCAGCGATGCGTCGCGCACGAAGGCGAAGCCCGAGTCGTAGGCCACGTTGAGCCACTTGTGCCCGTCCGCGATGACCGAATGCGCACGCTCGACGCCGGCTGCGAGACGCGCGGCCCGCGGAGTCACACGCGCGAAGAGACCGAAGGCTCCGTCGACGTGCAGCCATGCGCCATACCTCTCCGCGAGGTCGGCCATGCGGTCGAGCGGATCGAAGTCCCCAGCGTTCACCTCGCCGGCGTTCCCGACGACGATCGCAGGCGCGCCGTTCAGCGACCGCAGCGCGTCCTCGAGCGCCTCGAGATCGACGCGACCGATGTCGTCACGCGCGAAGCGCCGGACCGTATCGCGGCCGATCCCGAGCATCGCGAGGGCCTTCGTCGCGCTCGGATGGATGTAGCCGCTCGAAAGGACGGGGACGGCGGGCAGACCGGCGAACCCACGCGCGTCGACATCGACGCCGTGACGCTGCGCCCACCAGCGCCGCGCCGCGGCAAGCGCGGTGTAGTTCGCCATCGTGGCGCCGGTCGTGAGCACACCGCCCCAGGACGCGGGGAGCCCGAAGAGGTCCTTCAGCCAGTCGATCGCGATCTCTTCGCAGCGCGTGCCAAGTGGTGTCGAGTCGTATGCGGCCGCGTTCTGATCGAAGGTCGATGTGAGCCAGTCCGCCGCGAGAGCTGCCGGCGTCGTCCCGCCGATGACCCAGTGGAAGAACCTCGGTCCCGACGCGCGGAGCGCGCCGTCCGATGCACGCGTCAGCTCGTCGATCGCGACCAGCGCGCCGTCGCCGTCCTCGGGGAGTGTCGCGCGAAGCGACATCGCGGCCGCATCGGCACGGGGACTCCTGATGAGATCCGAATCGATCGTCGAGAGATACCGCTCCGCCGCGGCCGCCGCGGCGCGTAGCGCGGGCATGACGTGATCGCGTTCGAGGATCGGGTCCACATCCTGAGTTTATTCAGTGATCGTTCAGGAGAAGTGCGGAAGTACCAGGACCACTCGCCCGGGTGAGGCTATTGCCCAAGGTGCGCTCGCGGTCCAAGGTGACATGCAGGCAGGGTGGACCTCACCGGGGGGATTCGGTGAGGTGAGGGCAAGGGGGAAGGTCATGAGCGCAGGGCACAGTTTGCGTCGCCAGAACTACAGCTTCCCGTCGGTCACGCCACAGACGCCGGACACCACGAGCGAGATGCACCACATGCGCGTCGTGCTCGCCGTCGTCATCGCGCTGGTAGTCAACTTCGCGACCGTCGCGTCCATCTCGATGCTCATCACCGGACGCTGATCCACCGCACCGCCTCGGCGGTGCTACGCGGCGAACGTCCGGATCGCGTCGACGATGGCCTTGTGCTCCTCCGCGAGCACGCGGGCCGAAAGCGTCGACACGTCGTCGCCCGGCTGAACGGGCACCCGACGCTGCACGACGATCTCACCGAGAT
>DATEZK010000226.1:0-6454 GCA_035255665.1 Candidatus Limnocylindria bacterium | reverse complement strand
CATCAGGTAGTCGGTGTACGAGCCGCCGCCCGGGAGCGGGATGGCGCCACCGAACACGTACGCGAACAGCAGCACGAACATGATCGACTGCAGGATCGCGAAGATCCACAGCTCGGGGATGCGCGGGACGCGCTTGAGGTTGCGCCAGGTCATGATCAGACCGTCGGCGATCTCCTGGCGCAGGCCCTCGTTCGCGAGGCGCACTGGTGTACGCGCTGATGTGGCGGTCGTCATTTCTTCTCCGATGCCGCGGCTGCGTCGCCGTTGGCGCCGGCTGCGGACAGCTCGGCGGCATGACCGGTCAGCGAGAGGAACACGTCGTCGAGCGTCGGTCGCCGAAGCGCGATGTCATCGATGGCGATGCCCGCCTCATCAAGATCGCGGACCACCTGAACGAGACTGCGCGCGCCGCCACGAGCGGGGATGGTGATCCGACGCATGTGGTCGTCCACGGTGTGCTCCCCCTCCGTGGCCCGAACGAGGAGCTCGATGGCACGCGCGATCACGGCGCGATCGTGCACGACGACCTCGATGCGCTCGCCGCCGACCTTGGCCTTGAGCTCGTCGGCCGTGCCGCGGGCGATGATCTTTCCGTGGTCCACGACGACGATCTTGTTGGCCAGCTCATCCGCCTCTTCGAGGTACTGCGTGGTGAGGAGGAGCGTGGTGCCTTCACGCACGAGGCCCCGGATGACGTCCCACATGCCGAGACGACCGCGCGGGTCGAGCCCTGTGGTCGGTTCGTCGAGGAACAGGATCTGTGGCCGGCCGCTGAGTGCACTCGCGAGATCGAGCCGGCGGCGCATCCCGCCGGAGTACGTCTTGACGACGCGATCCGCGGCATCCGCGAGCCCGAACTGCTCGAGCAGCTCGGCAGCGCGCCTCCCAGCCTCGGTCCAGGTGAGCTGATACAGCCGACCGAACAGCTGCAGGTTCTCGCGACCGGTGAGGTTCTCGTCGACGGCCGCGTACTGACCCGAGAGGCCCATGATGTGGCGGATCTGCTGTGCGTCGCGCACCACGTCGAATCCGCCGACGGTCGCGCGGCCGGAATCGGGTCGCAGCAGCGTGGTGAAGACCCGCACCGCTGTGGTCTTGCCGGCGCCGTTCGGGCCGAGCATCCCAAGGACGCTGCCCTCCGCGACGGTCAGGTCCAGGCCGTCGAGTGCGCGCACCTCGCTCTTCTTGGAGCGGTACACCTTGACCAAGCCTTCGGCGACGATGGCGTCAGGAATATCAGGACCTCCGGGTTTGGGGTCGGCACATCATTTCATGATTCCCAAGATCGCAATACATCGCATGACGCAAAAGGGGCCTTAAAGCACGCTGCGGCTCGCCGCCTTAGATCTGGCTCGTGATCTGAATCAGGTTGCCGCAGGTGTCGTCGAACACCGCGGTCATCACCGGGCCCATCTCGGTGGGCTCCTGGGTGAAGCGGACGCCGCGCGCCTGTAGCCGTTTGAACTCGGCCTTTGCGTCGTTCACAGCGAATGAGGTGAACGGCATGCCGTCCGCGACGAAAGCCTCCTTGAGCGGACGAGCGGCCGGATGCGCATCGGGCTCGAGGAGGAGCTCGACCCCGTTCGGCTCGTCCGGGGACACGACTGTCAGCCATCGATGCTCCCCTACTGGTACATCGTTCTTCTTAACGAATCCGAGCACATCGGTGTAAAACCGCAGCGCCCTCTCCTGGTCGTCGACCCAAACACTTGTCACGTTGATCCTCATGGTCGCGTCCTCCCGTGTGTGATCTGCCAACGCTGCGTGATCTGCCTCAGTGGCCTCGTGTCGATGAAATGGAACTTGTACCGTCCCTCCTTCTTCGCCACGAGGAGACCGGCCTCCTCCAGAGCATCAAGGTGCTGAGAGATCGCCTGCCGCGACGAGCTGAGTCGATGCTTCATGGCTAGTCGCGCGCAGATCTCGAACAACGTTTGACCGTCCCGGTCGGTCAGCTCGTCGAGGATCGCTCGTCGGGTCGGGTCGGCCAGCGCCTTGAAGACATCGCCCACTGCTGCCTGGAGAATAGGCAAGTCGCTACTTGCATGTCAAGGGACGTTTTGAGTCACACGGTTTCGCGTCGGATCAGGCGACCGGCCCCAGGCTTCGCGAGGATCTCGCCGTCCGCATACGCGGTCTCTCCGCGCAGCAATGTGAGCGCTGGCCAGCCCATGACCTTCCATCCTTCATACGGGTCGTAGTCGCAGGCCGAGTGCATCTCGCCGGCACGGATCGTCCGCGTTCTCTCAGGATCGAAGATCACGATGTCGGCGTCATTCCCGACCGCGATCTCGCCCTTGCCTTTTAGACCGGCAATCCGGGCGGGCGCGGTCGCGAGCACGTCGACCATGCGTTCAACGGTGAGCCGCCCGCGGCGGACTCCCTCGGAGTACAGCATCGGCAGCAGCGTCTCGAGGTTCGCGACGCCGGGCGGAACGCGGTCGAATGCGAGGCCGGGCGCGAGCTTCGCGGCACGAGTGTGCGGGTAATGGTCGGTGCCGACGGTGTCGACCGACCCGTCTTGCAGCGCCTTCCACATCGCGTCGACGTCTGCCTGCTCGCGTAGCGGCGGCTGACCGACCCACAGCGCCGCGTCCGGCCGCTCGAAGCGCTCGCGTGTGAGGTAGAGGTAGAGCGGACGCGTCTCGCCATAGACGCGCAGTCCGCGCGCCTTCGCCTCGGCGAGCGCGGCGAGCGCGAGCCGCGACGAAAGATGCACGAAATACATGGCGGCGCCGGTCTTCGCGGCGAGCTGCGCCGCGGACCTCAGAGCGACGTCCTCGGCCTCGGGCGGTCGGCTCTCGGGGAAGTACCGCACGCCGTCGTGTCCCGCTGCGTGCAGCGCCGCCGTGCTGCGCGCGACGACGCCGTGGTCCTCGGCGTGGACCGCGACGAGCAGGCGCGCACCGGCCGCGGCACGGAACAGGCGGACGTAGTCGGTGATCCTCTCGTCGAAGCGCGGCGCGACCATGAACACCTTCAAGCCTGTGTACCCGTCACGTGCGAGCGACGGCAGCTCTCCGATGGCCGCATCGCTCGGATCGGTGACAACGACGTGGAAGGCGAAGTCCGCGAGGGATCGCTCCGCGTCGCGCAGCCCGCGTTCGATCCCGGCTCGCAGCGTTCCGTCCTGATAGACCATCGAACAGACCGTCGTCACGCCGCCCGCGATCGCGGCGCGGGTGCCGTGCTCGAAGTCATCGAGCGGGGTGAAGGTCGGTGTGCTCGCGAGATGCGTGTGCAGATCGACGCAGCCCGGAAGCACGAGCTTGCCCGTCGCGTCAAGATCGCGCGCGGCGCGTGGCACGTCGCCGATCGCGGCGATGCGCCCGTCCTGCACACCGACGTCAGCGCGCGTCGTGCCGTCGGCTCTCACGACGCGACCGCCGCGGACCGCTAGGTCGATCGCGCTCGCCTCGCCTTCGCGGTGCGCGGCCGCGGCATCTTGTCGAGGATGATCCGGTGCGCATCGGCGATGACGCGCTCTATTTCGTCCCAGCTGAGATCGCGGTCGAGCCGGACGCCGATCCAGCCGAGATGTCCGACGTACGGTGGCACGAAGAACTGGTCAGGGCGGCTGGTGGCGAGCATCTGCTGCACGTCTGACGACGAAGCGCACCACAGCGCGAGGCGCCCGTCGTCGTGGTGATTGTCCAGGTACATCACAAAGGAGCGCTTGTCTCGGATGAAGAACGTAGGCGAGCCGTGGCTGGCGCGCTCGTTGGTGTCCGGCAGCGCGAGGCAGATCTTGCGCACGCGCTCGAGCGGCGTGGAACGCGCCACGATTATTCGGTGTCGTCCTCGAGGCTCGAGAGCCGCTCGGCCTCATCCTGCGCCGCGAGCGCGTCGATCATGTCGTCGATGTCGCCGTCCATCCGACGCTCGAGGTTCGACAGGTTGTAGCCGAGCCGCTTGTCGGTGAGACGGTCCTGCGGGAAGTTGTAGGTGCGCATCTTCTCGGAGCGCTCGCCCCGGCCGATCTGCGCGCGACGTGCCGTCCCGGTCTCGAGGTCACGGCGCTCCTGCTCGCGCACAAGCAGTCGCGCGCGCAGCACGGCCATCGCCTTGGCTCTGTTCTTCAGCTGTGACCGCTCGTCCTGACAGGTCACGACCTCGCCGGTCGGGATGTGCGTGATGCGCACCGCGGAGTCGGTCGTGTTCACGCCCTGTCCGCCCTTGCCGCCGGCGCGGTACACGTCGATCTTCAGGTCGCTCTCGGGGATCTGGATGTCGATCTCCTCGGCCTCCGGGAGGACGGCGACCGTCGCGGTCGAGGTGTGGATGCGCCCCTGCGCCTCGGTTTCCGGCACGCGCTGGACACGCTGGACGCCCGACTCGAACTTGAGCTTGCTGTACACACCCTTCCCGGCGATGCGGAAGATGATCTCCTTGAAGCCGCCTTTCTCCGCGTCGCTCTGCGACAGGACCTCGACCTTCCACCGATGGCGCTCGGCATAGCGCGCGTACATCCGGTAGAGATCGAGCGCGAAGAGCGCTGCCTCTTCCCCGCCCTCGCCGGCGCGTATCTCGACGATGACGTTCTTCTCATCGAGGGGATCGCGTGGAACGAGCTGAGAACGAAGCTTCACAAGCATCTCCTCGAGCTGCCGTGACGCCGTTGCGAGGTCCTCGCGCGCGATGTCGCGCAGATCGCTGTCGTCCGAATCGACGAGCACCCGGGCTTCCTCGAGGCGCCGCTCAGCCTCGCGCAGCGCGCGGACCGTGTCCACGACCGGAGTCAGCTGCGCGAGCTCCTGTCCGACCTCGCGGATGCGCTCGTGGCTGCCGGTCACCTCGGGGTCCGCCATGAGGCGGTTGAGCTCGTCGGAGCGCGCCTCGACCTTCGCGAGGCGCCGGCGCAGCCCGGGAGTGAGTGGATCGCTCATGCCGGGCTCGATGCAGCGCGCGCGGCCGCGGCAGCCTCCGCGTCGCCGGCGAGCGCCTCCTGAAGCGAGGCGACCGCGACGTCGATCATGCCCGGCTCGGGTCGCCGGGTCGTGATCCGCTGGAGCAGTAGCCCCGGCGCGACGAGGAGGCGCATCACCGGATTGGCCTCGTGCGCCGCGCCGAAACGCAGGACCTCGTACGAGATCGACCCGACCGGGATGATCAGCAGGAGACGGGCGACGAGGTCCACGATGATGTTCGTCCGCGGGAGGAAGGCGAAGAGCGCGATCGACACCACGACGACGAAGAGCAGGAACGCCGTACCGCAGCGTGGATGCGCCGTCGGATACGGCTCGATGCGCTCGGGAGTGAGCTCGGTGCCGTGCTCGAACGCGTGGATGGTCATGTGCTCCGCGCCGTGGTACATGAACACGCGGCGGATGTCGGGCATGAAAGAGATCGCGAAGAGATAACCGAGGAACAGCACCATCCGCAGCACACCCTCGGCGATGTTCAGCACCAGCGATGACTCCACGATCTGATGCGCCGCCTGCGTCGCGAAGTACGGGATGCCGACGAAGAACGCGAGCGCGAACAGCAGGGCGCCGCCGAAGACCACCGCGTTGCCCCCGCTGCTGACGGAGCCCTCTCCTTCTTCAAGCTGGAGGTCGGCGGACTTCATGAGCATCCGCGTGCCGATCGAGAGCGATTCCCATAGGACGACGAGGCCACGCACGAATGGAGCGCGAGCGATACGGGACTGCAGCAGCTTCGATTTGAGTGGCTCGCGGTAGCGGTAGATCTCCTTGTTCGGGAGGCGGCACGCAAGCCCGATCGTGCGCCGGCCGCGGATCATCACGCCTTCGATGACGGCCTGACCGCCGTATGCCGTCGGTGGGTTCAATGGCCCGCCCGTCCGGTGCTTGGGCTGCGATGGTCGCCAGGCGCCCCGGCGGTCGCGGCGCGTCGCGGCACCTCGTGGCAGCTCCGACAGCGCGCCTCGTAGGCCTCCTTCGCGCCGATCACGATGATCGGCTCGTCGTAGAAGGCCGGGACGCCGTTGACGATGCGCTGGGTCCTCGTCGCCGACTCGCCGCAGACGACGCAGATCGCCTCGAGCTTGTCGACCTTCTCCGCCAGCGCGAGCAGCGTCGGAACCGGACCGAACGGCTCGCCGCGGAAGTCGAGGTCGAGGCCCGCGCAGATGACGCGATGGCCACTCGCCACCAGCTTCCGCACCACACCGACGATCGCGTGGTCGAAGAACTGGACCTCGTCGATCCCAACCACCGTCGTGTCCGGCAGCATGAGCTGCAGGATCTCCTCGCCAACGAGCACCGGACGCGCCTCGAACGAGTCGCCGTCGTGAGAGCTCACGAGCTCGCTGTTGAAGCGGATGTCGATGGCGGGCTTGAAGACCTGCACGGCGCGACGCGCGATCACCGCGCGCCTCACACGGCGGATGAGCTCTTCGCTCTTTCCGCTGAACATCGAGCCGACGATCACCTCGAGACCCGCGTGGGTCGAGGCGTTCTTCGGCGGCAGCTAACGGCCCGGAGCGGCCTCC
>DATEZK010000225.1:0-5821 GCA_035255665.1 Candidatus Limnocylindria bacterium | reverse complement strand
ACGGCTCGCCGGACGGCACCGCGGATCTGGCGGAGTCGTACGCCGACGTCCATCCCGTCCGCGTCGTGCGCCGTCCGGGAAAGGCCGGCCTCGCGTCCGCGGTGCTCGCCGGCTTCGCGCAAGCGCGCGGCGACGTGCTGGTCGTGATGGATGCGGACCTCTCGCCTCCACCCGAGGCGGTCCCACGGCTCGTCGAGGCGATCGTGGAGGGCGCGGACCTCGCGGTGGGCAGCCGGTACGTGAAGGGCGGCGGCACCGAAGACTGGCCGCTGAAGCGGCGCGTCGTGTCACGCGCCGCATGTCTCATGGGAAATCTGCTCGTGCCGATCCGCGACTGCACATCCGGCTTCTTCGCGATCCGCAAGACCGCGATCGACGGAGTGAAGCTCAATCCCATCGGGTTCAAGATCGGCTTCGAAGTGATGGCGCGTGCCCGCTACAAGAAGGCCGTCGAGGTCCCGTACGTCTTCCGTGACCGCGAGCTCGGCAAGTCAAAGTTCGGCCGCCGCGAGATCCTTCAGTACCTCGTGCAGCTCGGGCAGGTGGCGCGCGATCGAGTCATGCCAAAGCCCGACGCTTCAGTGAAGAAGCGGTAACGGCGGGCTCCTCGGCAGGTAACTTGCGCCCCCACTAAACATGGGAGGCAGGGACTGGCCGAAGGGGAGCACCTAGTGGCGATCCGCAGGACCGCGCCTGGACAGGACGGCACGCTCATCGATGTGCTCGACCGCGTGCTCGATAAGGGCATCGTGATCTCGGGCTGGGGCCGCCTGTCCGTCGTTGGACTCGACCTCATGGGTCTCGAGATGCGCATTGTCGTCGCATCGATCGAGACGCATCTTCGCTACGCCGAGGAGCTCGGTCTCAGCACGCGCAACCCGCACACGCTCACCACGTCGTAGGCTCGCGTCGCGTGAAACAGCTCGTCTTCGTTCCAATGATCGGCTTTCGCCCGGTTGGAACGCGCGTGCTGCGCGAACGCGTGGAGACGACCGCGGACGGCACGAGGCTCATGGTGCTCGCCGCGGCGGCGGCCCCGGGCCGCGCCGATCTTGTGATCGAGTGGGAGCGCACGGGAGACCCCGCGACCTGCCCGCCCGGCTCCCAGCTCCTGACGTACTCGAACTTCTCGCCGATGGACAGGGGCGTCACCGCTGCGCTCGTTATCGGGGCGACCCGACATGACGCAACCGCGATGAGGCGGCGCAGGTTGTCCGTAGGCCACCCATCCATCGGCGCCGTCGATGTCCTAACCTTTCCCGAGCTGCCGGACGACGCCGAGAGCGCCGAGCTGCGCATCACCGACGGTGGTACAGAGTGGCGTGTGCCACTCGCCCTCGTGCCTGGCGAGCTCAACGCGACGGCACTGAACGTGGAGCTCGAGCGCGGCGGCATCGTCGCACGCGCGACGGCCGTGACCCGCCATGACGACGAGGTCATCGTCGAGCTCGAGGTCGCGGCCCCACAGCAGATCAGGCAGACCGGTGGGCCGATCCCGTCGCCAGCGCGCTTCTCCAGTACCACCGATGAGGATCACAAAGAACGAATGCGCGAGCATCGCCGTGTCTTCGGCGAGCACTCTCGACCGATAACCCTTGAGATCGCAGACGGCACGCGCATCGAGGAGGTCGGGCGGTTGTTCTCCTTGGAACCGCAACAGTCGGCGCCGGGTCGGCATCCGTACGTCAGTCGGTTTGTTGTCGCGTTCGACGCGCCGGACACCGATGTGAAGCGCGCGACGATCGTGATCCCGTTCGTCGAGCTGAACGACATGGCGCCGTCCGCGACGGCGGATCTGCGCGACCTGCCGCTCGACGTGGCGCTGGCCGAACATCGGTTCCGCGTCGTCGCCGTCGAGCCGCACGGTGAGGATCAGCGAAAGATCACGATCGAGGTGCCCGCCTCGACGGCGGCGCCGCGCTTTGTGCAGCCCGCGCGACTACACGGCTCCGACCCGCAGTTCGGCTGGGAGCGGCACGCTGTCGACGCGAAGCTGCCGGACCGTGACGCGATCTGGATGGCGACGAAAGTTGGCGATCCGCCGATCGTCACGTTCAAGGGGACCGTGATGCGCGTCGACGGCCCGCTTCGTCTGGAGCTGCCGCTGGGCTAACGGGCTCGGCCCGAGCACGCTCCAGAAAAGGCCGGGATTTGGCACTAGCGGGAGCGTTAGCCGCCGGTACCCGGACCAATCTCCCCCCTTCGGGCGACCGAATGGCGGCCAGAATGGTCTTCCAGGTGAGGCAGACTTTGCGCTACACCTTAATTACTTACAGGCACAACGAAGAGGAAGGAGGACCTAAATGATCCAGCAGTTTTTCCGTGACGAAGAGGGCCAGGGACTCGTCGAATACGCACTCATCATCGCGGTGATCGCGATCGCGGTCATCGTCGCCATGATCTTCCTTCGCGGTCAGATCGAGAACATCTTCAGCAACATCGGCAACAACCTCACGTAGTCAGCTGCCGCGGCGGGCGCTCGCGAGAGCGTCCGTCGCGGCTGGTCCCTCTCAGGACTTCGTCCGCATGAACTCCGTGACACTTGATGCGACCCGGTCGATCTGAGCGTCCGTCAGCTCGGCGTACATCGGGAGCGACAGGACCTCCCCCGCCACCTTCTCCGTCACCGGCAGATCGCCCTTGCGATACCCGAGGAACTGCGCGGCCTCCTGCATGTGGATCGGCACCGGGTAGTGGATCTGCGTCCCGATGCCGCGTTCGGTGAGGAACGCGCGAAGCGCATCGCGACGACCGCCCGGCACCCGGACCGCGTAGCAGTAGAAGACGTGGCGTCCGCCGCGCGGGATCTCCGGCGTGATGATGTCGCCGCCGGCGAGGAGCTCGTTGTATTGGACGGCGATCGCCTGCCGTCGCGCGTTCCATTCGTCGAGGCGGCGCAGCTTGATGCGCAGGATCGCGGCCTGGATCTCATCGAGCCGCGCGTTGTAGCCGACGATCGGGTGGTAGTAACGCGTCGACTGCCCGTGCTCGCGCAGCGCACGCAGATCGTCGGCGAGCTTCTCGTCGTTCGTCGTGATGCTGCCGGCCTCGCCGTACGCGCCAAGGTTCTTGCTGCAGTAGAACGAGAAGCAGTTCACGCGGCCGCCCGTGCCGGCCTTCTTGCCGTCGTCGAGCAGCGCGCCGTGTGCCTGCGCTGCGTCCTCGATGATCGTGATCCCGTGATCCTGCGCGAGCTGACGCAGCGGCTTCAGGTCGACGGTGCGCCCGTAGAGGTGCACCGGGATGATCACCTTCGTTCGTGGCGTGATCCGTGACGCGACCGAGCTGATGTCCATGAGCATCGACCGCTCCTCGACGTCGACGAGGATCGGGCGCGCGTTCGCTTAGACGATCGCCTCGACGGTCGCGAAGAACGTGTGCGAGACCGTGATGACCTCGTCACCCGAGGACACGCCGCAGGCTCGGATCGCGAGCTGCAGCGCGTCGGTGCCCGAGCCGACGCCGATCGCGTGCGCGGTGCCGCAGTACTCCGCCCACTCCTTGTCGAACGCGCGGACGTTCGGTCCGATCGTGAGCTGCATGCTGTCGAGGACCTCGTCGATCGCCTGGCGGACCTCGTCGCGGATCGTCGCGTACTGGCTCTTCAGGTCGACGAGTGGGATGTCTTGAGTGACAACGGTCATGTGACAGCTCCCTCTTTGCCCAGTGCGGCCGTGATGTGTTCCGCGTGCTGGCGGAGATGGTTGAGTGCGGGCTGCCAGATGTAGCCCCTGATCCCGTCAGTCTCTGCATTGTCCACGAGAAGCAGCGGCTCAGGCAGCTGCGCAAGCGAGGCGCGTAGGTCGTCGCGCGCTGCGCGGAGCTCCGCGAGCTGCACGGCGGACGGACGCCCGCGCCAACGCTCGAAGTTCTCGGCGTTGAGCGTGTCCCAGTGCGTGTCGACCCCGACGAACGCACGAAGGGTCGTGTTCTTGTCCGGCGCCGCGCCGATCTCCGTCGCGCGACGGGCGCCGCGTGCCGCCAGGCGCCACCAGAACGCGAAGTGCGGCATCAGGTCACGCAGGCGCCAACCCGAACCCTCGCCGGTGAACACCTCGCGCTCGAGGTCCGCTTCGCCCAGAGATGCGAACCGCGCGTCCAGGTCTCGCCATGCACTTTCCAGCAGCGCCATTGCCTCGGCCTTTGTAGCTGCCGTCATTTGCGAACATTGTCCGCCAGCCAGGCGTATGCGTGCGGGTATATGCCGACGAAACAGGCGAGATCCGTGATGTCGTCCCTCACCTGCACCGCGGGATTGCCTGACCATACCGTGCGCGGCGCGATCCGGCGCGCGCGGACGACGCTGCCCGCGCCGATGAGCACGTCCTCGCCGATCTCCACGCCAGGCAGGATCGTGCTATTCGCGCCCAGGCGCGCGCGGCGGCGGACGGTCGCACCCTTCACACACTGAAGGTACGCCGGGCACTGCGGGTGCGGATCATCGGTGAAGACGACGTGCGGGCCGAGAAAGACCTCGTCCTCGATCGTGACGAGCTCGAGGAAACAGCCGGTGTGGATGCGCACGCGCGAGCCGATGCGGTTGCCGAACTCGAGCGACGCGTGCGTGCCGACCGAGACGTCGTCCCCCAGCACGTTGTCCTCGCGGATCGAGGCCCCTTGGCCGGTCTGCAGGCGCGCGCCGATCGTCGTTCCGGCATAGATCGTCGTGAACGGGCGGATGACCGAGTCCGGGCCGATCACCAGGGGAAGCTCGCCCTCTTTCTTGCCGCGTGGCGCGCGGCCGAGAATGACGTACTCACCGACGACCGTGCCCGATCCCAGCTGGACGTTGGGCGCGATGACCGCTGTCGGGTGCACGATCGCGCCGAGCGAGGTCACGCCGACGCCGACTCCGCTTCCCGCTCCGACTCCGACTCCAGCTCGCGTTGTTCGGCCTCCTGACGGTACGCGACACGCGCGCCGCCGGCGCGCAGCGAGCGCATCCCCGCGTCGAGCACGCGCACGACGCGCAGCCCGGCCTCGCCGTCGCTGCGCGGCCGCGCTCCGGTGTTGATGCACTCGATGAAGTGGCGCATCTCGAACTGCAGTGCCTCGGTCCCGACAATGTGCGGGCTGCGGATGTCGCCGGAGCGGTAGCTGCGTCGCAGCTCCTCGCTGCAGAGCTCGGTCACACCGTGATCGTAGATCTTGAGCTTCTCTACCGACTGCACGTCGTCGTAGACCGCCATCCGCTGCGAGCCGATCACCACCATCGAGCGCAGCTTGCTCGGCGCGAGCCAGGACAGGTGCGCGTGAGCGACCGCGCCGGACGGGAAACCCATGGTCAGGAACACGACGTCCTCGATGTACGGCTGCGTGTAGCACGCGCCGACCGACTGCACCCATTCCGGCTCCTCATCGAGCCAGTAGAGCGTGATCGATACGTCGTGCGGGCCGAGGTCCCACAGCACGTTGATGTCGAACTGGTGCAGGCCGAGGTTCACGCGCTGGCTGTCGACGTAGTAGATCTTCCCGAGATCACCACGGACGATCCGCTCGCGCACGTTCACGACCGCGGGGTTGTACACGAAGGTGTGACCGACCATCAGCGTCTTTCCGGCGCGCTCTCCGGCGCGGATCATCGCCTCGGCGTCTTCGATGTTCCCGGCGATCGGCTTCTCGACGAACACGTGCTTGCCGGCCGCGAACGCCTCCTCAGCGAGTCGCCGGTGCGTACCGACGGGCGTCGCGATGCACACCGCGTCGATCGACGGATCGGCGAGCAGCTCGCGGTGATCTCGCGTGGTGCGCACCGCAGGAAAGCGCTTGTGGATGGTCTCGAGCCGGGTCTCCGAGAGATCCGCGACGGCGGCGGCCTCGG
>DATEZK010000224.1:0-3185 GCA_035255665.1 Candidatus Limnocylindria bacterium | reverse complement strand
CTTGAAGCGGAGCGCGACGATGGCGTGCGCCAGCTCATGGAGCAGGACCGCCGTGAAGAAGAGGAATGCCGCGATGGCGGAGACGATGAAGGTCTTCTGCTGCGACCACTGCGGATACTCCGCTGGGAACACCTGGTCGGCGAGCTGCAGGAGTACCAGAAAGAAGATCAGGAGCCACGAGATGTGCACGCGGATGTCGATGCCGAGAATGCGCGCGACACGGAACGATCCGGGCACAAGCCGAGCATAGCCGCGAAGTCCCCTGCGATACTTGAGACGGATGAGGACGATGGTCGGCTTGCGCCAGCGACGCCCCAAGGTGTGACACAGGTCGCCACCGGTCGCTTCGGCACGCTGGAGGTCCATCCCGACGTCGCGCGCGCCATCGATGAGCTGGGGTTCATGGCGCCGACCCCGGTTCAGCAGGAGGCCATCCCGCTGCTCCGCGCGGGACGCGACCTGTTCGCGCAGGCGCAGACCGGCACCGGCAAGACGGCCGCATTCGCCATCCCGATCATCGAGCGCATCGATCCGGACGAGAAGCGACCACAAGCGCTCGTCGTCGTGCCGACACGCGAGCTTGCCGTCCAGGTGACCCGCGAATTCGGCGCACTGGGAAAGTTCCGCCACACGCACGAGGTCGCGATCTACGGCGGCGTTCCCTACGGCCCGCAGGAACGCGCGCTCAAGCGCGGTGTGCCGATCGTCATCGGGACGCCCGGCCGGGTGCTCGATCACATCGACCGCGGCACGCTCTTGCTCGACGGGATCCGCGTCGTCGTGCTGGACGAGGCCGACCGCCTCCTCGACATGGGCTTCGCGCCAGACGTCCGCAAGCTGCTGCGCCTCTGTCCGGCGAAGCGCCAGACAGCGCTCTTCTCGGCGACCCTCTCGGGCGAGGTGCGCGACCTCGCGCATCGCTTCACCCGGGATCCGGCTCAGATCGCGATCGATCCGGGTCAGATGAACCTCGAGGCGATCGAGCAGGTCTACGTCGAGGTCCTCGATCAGGACAAGCCCAAGGCCCTCGCGGAGCTGCTGCGCCGCTGGGAGACCGACCAGGTCCTCGTGTTCCGCCACACCAAGCGGGGCGTCGACAAGCTCTTCGACGATCTCAAGCGACGCGGACAGAAGGTCGCGGCGATCCACGGCGATCTCTCACAGCGCGAACGCGAACGGACGCTCGACCAGTTTCGGAGTGGCGAGATCAAGGTTCTGATCGCCACCAACCTCGCGGCGCGCGGTCTGCACGTCGAGGACATCTCGCACGTCATCAACTACGACCTACCTGAGGACGCGGACACGTTCACGCATCGCGTCGGCCGCACCGGGCGCGCCGGCGACGCCGGGGTGGCGGTCACTTTCGTCGGCGAGTGGGACCTCGACGAATTCGAGCGCCTGCGCGGCAAGGCCGGCGTGCCGTTCCGGCGCGAGGTGCTCGAGCTGTACGGCAGGTAGCGTGGCGGACTGCGCGTTCTGCGCCGTCGTGAACGGCGCGGACCACCACGCGGTCTACCGCGACGAGCACGTCGTCGCATTCCTCGACCACGCGCCGGTCTTCCCCGGACACACGCTCGTCGTGCCCGCGCGTCACTACGACACGCTCGAGGACTTGCCGTTGAGCGAGGTCGCGCCGTTGTTCCTGCTCGCGCGCCGTCTCTCGATCGCGTTCCGCACCGCGCTGGGTGCCGACGGTTCGTTCGTCGCGGTGAATACGCGCATCAGCCAGAGCGTGCCGCACGTCCACGTGCATGTCGTGCCGCGGCGCAAAGGCGATGGTCTGTTCTCGCCCGGCAGGGGCATGTGGATACGGCGTCGATATTCGGAAGGTGAGGCGGCGCGGATCGCCGAAAAGCTGCGGACCGCGCTCGCGTCTTAGCCGACGAACTCCCGCGCGGTCTGCTCCCACAGTTCGCTCATCAGTCGGAGGGTCTCCTGGTCCACTCGCTCGTCGTTTCCGTGGAACATCTTTGCGAACTGCCCGAAGGGGATCTTCTCGCTCATCAGCCCATAGCCGTACGACACGACACCCTTGCGGCGGAAGAAGCGAGCGTCCGTCGCGCCGACGATGAGCGATGGGACGGTTGCCGACCCGGGTATGAGGCGTTGAGTCACGCGCGTCAGCGTTTCCCAGAGCGGCGTGTTGAGCGCTGACTCTGATGCGGGATTGCTGCCTTCCTCGACGATCTCGACGTCCTTCCACAGATCGCCGATGGCTTCCTTGAGCATCGAGTGGACGTTATCGCCGTCGTCACCGGCGAGCGTTCGGATATCCACGATGATCTCCGCGCTGTCCGGGATGACGTTGATCTTTACACCGCTCGAGGCGATGTTCGGCGAGAGCGTCGTCCGCGTCATCGAATAGAGCATCGACTGCGTGCCTTCCGGCGCGCGCGCTAGGGCCGCGTCGAACGTCGCCGCGGTCGTGAGCGCGAATTCCTGAGCGCGTCCCAGGTCCATGCCCTCGACGAGCGCCCGCCATGACTCGTGAAGGCGGAGCGGCGCCTTGTAGCGGCCGATCCGCGTGATGACTTCGGACGCTTTCACCAGCGCGTTGTCCGACTTGAACGGCATCGAGCCGTGACCGGGAGTCCCTTTCACCCGTAGCTTCGTCCACTGCGAGCCTTTCTCCCCGGTCATGATCGGGAGCTTGGCCCCCTTGCCCATAGGGAAGCGGGCGCCACCGAACTCGGTGACGAGGAAGTCGCTCTTCACGTCGTCCCAGGCGTTCTCGGTCAGCCACTGCGCGCCGTAAGTGCCCAGCGCCTCCTCGTCGGCGACCGCGGAGTAGATGAATGTGCCTTTGGGACGGAAGCCACCCGTGACGAGGCGGCGGACCGCGACCGCCATCGATGCCGTCACGTCGAGCATGTCGATCGCGCCGCGACCCCACACCTCGCCGTCGATGACCTCCGCGCCGAAGGGGTCGTGACGCCATCCCGACCTCGTCACCGGCACGACGTCGGTATGCCCCATGAAGTGGAGCGACGGCGCCTTGGGGTCGCTGCCCTCGATCCGTAGAACGAGACTCCCGCGACCGGGCTGCGGCTCGTACCGCTTTATCTCCACCCCCGGCGCCTGGAGATAGCTCGCGAGGGTGTCGGCGCTGCGGATCTCGTGACCGGACGTGACCGTGCCCTCGTTCACGCATTCGTTCCTGATGAGCTGCTGGAGGAGGTCGGTCG
>DATEZK010000223.1:0-3569 GCA_035255665.1 Candidatus Limnocylindria bacterium | reverse complement strand
GGCCCGGCAGTCTGTACACGACTGTCTGCGCGTGCCTGCTCGTGCCCGAGATCGCGCGCGCGATCGCGAACGCCGAGGGCCTCGTCGTCTACGTCGCGAACACGACGACCCAACCGGGTCAGACCGACACGCTGTCCCTCTCCGACCACGTGCGTGCGGCGCAGGACTACCTCGGTGGATCCGGTCTCGACGCCGCGCTCATGAACGACGATCCGCCGCCGGCGCACCTTCGTCAGCACTACGCGGAGAGGGGCCTCGAGCTTCTCGATCCGACCGCCGACGAGCTGGGGCGCATCCGCGCGCTGGGTGTTCGTCCGGTGACCGCGCCGATCATTGACAAGTGGAGCGGGCCGCGCGACCTGTGGCTGAAGCAGGACACGATCCGCCATGACGCCGAACGCGTGGCGCGTGCGCTCGTCGATCTCGTCGAGCAGCGTCGTCGTCCAGCGCTCCGCGCGCTTTGACCGCGGTGTTGGCGCGCGTGCGCCACTTCGTCTCGATCGCCGAGCTCGATCCCGGCAGTCTGGCGCGTCTGCTCGAACGCTCGTCGGCGCTTAAGGCGGCGCGCGCGCGCCGCGAGCCGCTGCTCGCGGGACGCACGCTGGCGCAGATCTTCGAGAAGCCGAGCCTGCGGACACGGCTCTCGTTCGATGTCGGCATGACCGAGCTGGGCGGTCACTGCGTGTATCTCTCGCCACAGGAGGTCGGCCTGGGTCGTCGCGAGAGCGTCGCCGATGTCGCGCGCGTGGTGAGCCGGATGGTCGACGCGGTCGTGTTGCGCACGAACGCGCACGAGACGATCGAGGAGTTCGCGCGCTTCGCGTCGATCCCTGTGATCAACGGGCTCTCGGACGTCACGCACCCCTGCCAGGGCTTGGCCGACATCCTGACGATCAGCGAAAAGAAGGGACCCGATCTGCGCGACGTCACGGTCGCGTATGTCGGTGATGGGAACAATGTCCTCAACTCGCTGATGCTCGCCGTCGTCCTGCGGTCGGCTCGCATGCGCGTGGCGACACCGGCGGGGTTCGAGCCCACGGCTCGCTACCGCGAGCTCGCGGAGCGCAAGGCCAGCGAAGCGAATGGCTCGATCGAGTTCGGCAGCGACCCCATCGCCGCTGTGCGCGATGCAGATGTCGTCTACACGGATGTCTGGACCAGCATGGGCCAGGAGCAGGAGTACGAGCGCCGGCGCCGCGCGTTCATGGGCTACCAGGTCAATGCGGCGCTACTCCGGCACGCGAAGCCCGATGTGATCGTGATGCACGACCTGCCCGCCCATCGCGGGGAGGAGATCACGGACGAGGTGCTCGACGGTCCGCAGAGCGTCGTGTTCGATCAGGCCGAGAACCGCCTCCACACGCAGAAGGCGATCCTGTGCTGGCTGCTGCGAGGCGACGCATGAAAGAGCGCGTCATCCTCGCCGACTGCTGCGAAGACTGGATCATCGAGTGGGGCGGCTTCTACAAGTCGGACCGGTCCTTCGGCTGCCCTGAGTGCGCGACCGAGTGGAAAAAGACCGACAACGACACCTATCGGCGCGGGGATGGACGGGTCTTCACGCGGCGTACCCGGGTGGGCCCGCAGGCGTCGTTCCCGTACCTGGCGTCCGCCGACGGCCATCAGCCCAACGTCGAACGCTGTTGCGCGAAGATCCTGCTCGGACACGGCGAGCGGATGCCTGACGGTGCGTTCGTGTGTCCGGTGTGCGGAACGGAGTGGCAGCGGCGCACCGAACGACTTCATGGCCTGCGCGTCGCCGTCTTCGCGAAGAATGGACTCGCCGAGCCACTCACGATCCAGGCCGGTCGCACGCGGCCGTTCCTCGTCACCCTTTCGGAGTACTCGCCGCCGCGCGATTAGTACTCGCGTCGCGCGAGTAGTACCTCGTGTGGCTATGAGAAGACTTGCGGCTCCCCCGAATGGGAGATGAACGGGTGATGGCGCACCCATAGGCTCACTCGCGGTGGTGAGGATGGGAAAACCCGCTGGTGTGGTGCGGATGGGGGGCTTCATGAACCCGGCGCGTCTTCGGACGGCGGCCGGGCTCTGTGTCCTCGCCTTCGTCGCATTCATGACCCTCGCCGCGAGCGGGACCCTCGGAGGCCGCGCACTCGGCGCCTCGACGATGGTCACGATCATCTCTGGCGACGTCCAGGTCCGGCACGGCGCGACCGGCACGTTCGTGACCGCGACCGATGGTGAGGTCGTCGCCGCCGGAGACACCGTGCGCACCACCGATGGCGCGCGCGCGGTCCTCACGTACTTCGAGGGCTCGACGGTGACCATCGAGCCGAACAGCGAGCTCACGATCGAGACCGCGTCCGCTCACTCCGACGGCAGCACGGTCGTCGTGATGCAGCAGAACGTCGGACGCACCTGGCACGTCGTGACCAAGCTCATCACCGGCAACTCCAAGTACGAAGTGAAGACGCCGGCCAGCACCGCGTCGGTGCGCGGCACCGCGTTCCAGGTGGACAGCGACGGCGAGCGGACCGTCGTCACGACGACCGAGGGGACCGTGGTCGACCGTGTGGCGGACCCGGACCGTCCGGGCCAGACCGTTGACGTGCCGGTGCCCGCGGGCAAGACGCACGAGCAGAAGAGGAACGCTCGCCCCGCGCCGGCGGTCGAGGCACCAGCGGCGGAGCGCACGCTCACGATGACCCTCGACGATCAGAACTCACTGGTCATCGATGCGCAGGGGCGCAAGAACGGCATCGACAAGAACGGCAAGCGGCACCTCGAGACGCCCGGCGCTCAGCTCGTGAAGACGAAGGATGGGAAGCTCCAGGTCGTGCTGCCGAACGTCTCGGACGGGCGCGTCGAGGCGCTGGTACGGCGGGGCGGCGGCGGTGACGTCGACGTACTCACGACCGTCGAGGCGCAGGGCGCGGAACCGGTCAGGGTGGCGACCAAGGTCAAAGCGGACGCGGGTGGTCCCGGCCACGCGATCGTCGAAGTGACGCGGACTTCCGACGGCAAGACGAACGTGAAGCCGTCGAGCGAGAAGAAGCCCAAGAGCTAGCGCAGCGGAGCGATTCGCGCCTCGCGACCCTTGGCCTTATCTCTCGACCACATCATGTAGTGCTTGTGACAGAGACCGCGTCCGCGGTGTGGCTCGCTGCAGCCCGCGACGACGCATGACGCTGGTGGATCGACGAGACGGATCGGGTGGTACTGCGAGAGTGCCGCATCGATGGCCTCAGTCCGCCGATGGCCCATGAACAACCGCAGTCTGCGCATCCACTGGGCCGCATCGCTCCCGCTGATCGCCGTCGTGTAGCTGACGCTCCAACCTTCATGCTCGGGTTCCACTCTGTTGACGCGGGGCGAGCCGAGCAGGCGTGAAGCTCTCACGACCACGTCCTCGCTGCACATGCTCACTTTGAGGACCGGATAGGCGTGTCCGTCAGTTCGAGCGGTGCTGAAGGTTCCTTCGCCTTCCAGAAGACCTACGAGCCAAGAGAACTCGCACATCTCGTCACATACGTGTGCCGCGATGCGGACCGTGTCGGCACTGGGCCGTCGGCGGCGTCGCGACTGTCGCTTGGTCCACGAGCGAATCG
>DATEZK010000222.1:0-2081 GCA_035255665.1 Candidatus Limnocylindria bacterium | reverse complement strand
CGTGTCCACATCCACGGCACGATGCTCCAGAACGGCTCGAGCAGCGACCGCACTCTGACCTTCCGCATCAAGTACGGCGCGTCGACGATCATCGGCGACATCACCGCGGCCATCCCGCGAAATGCGCTAGCTCGAGCGTTCGCGCTCGACGTCTGGCTCGCCGGCAATGGCGCGACGAACGCGCAAACGGCATCCGCCAAGCTCGAGTACTCGGCGATCTCAAATGCCTCGGTGGCCGGCACTGGCGACCTCGCGACGACCGAATTCGTCCCCGGTCAGACCTTGGTCGGTACAAGTGCCGTCGACTCCACCGCGGCGCAGACGTTCAGCGTGACGACCGTGACGAGTGCGGCCGCGGGCACGCAGACGTTCACCCGCATGTACGCGATCGCCGAGCTGGTCAAGTAGCGCCGCCCCGCCCGAGCATCGACATGGACAGGGCCGAGCGGCTAGCGTTCGAGGCGAACGCCATGGTGAGCCACGACTATGCGTGACGGCGCGATCGTCATCCCGGTCGGCGCCCTGCGCCGGGTCTTCGTGATGCTTCTCGTGGTCATCGGGATCATCCTGCTCGTCCTCGTCGTGCGCACGCAGCTCTTCCGCGCCGGCATCACGACGCTGTTCGCCCCGAGCGCGGCGGAGGTGATCGACCGGGACCTCTACCAGGCCGTCTTCCTCACGAACGGCTCGACGTATTTCGGCAAGCTCCAGCAGCAAGGCGACGATTGGTTCGTTCTAACCGACGTGTACTACCTGTCCGCGGGCGAGGACTCCGCACCGCAGCTGATCAAGCGCGGCTCCGAGCCGCAGGGTCCGCGCGAGCCGATGATCATCCCGATGCTCCAGGTGCTCTTCATCGAGAACCTGCGTGATGACAGCGAGATCGTCGCGGCGATCAAGCGCTTCAAGTCGGGCCTGGCTCCGCTGCCGACCGCGCCGCCAGCCACCGCGCGGCCCGCGACCGCCGCGCCGAGTCCCACCCGCTGAATCAGCTGCGCCGCTTCTTTCGTCGCACGCGCTGGTGGCTCGTCGCCAATCGGTTCCGACTCCGCAACCTTGGCATCGCGACAGTCGTGTTCTTCAGCGCTCTGTTCGCCACGCAGTGGTGGGACTTCACGCTCCCGTCGCTGGGCCGATCCGAATACCAGGCCGTATTCCTGGCGAATGGGCAGACCTATTTCGGCCGCTACTACGACCGCATCGGTTCGTACGCGAAGATCGAAGACGTCTATTACCTGCAGCAGACATCCGCGGCGAATCCCGATCAGGCGCCGGACACGAAGCTCGTACGCCGGGGGAAGGAGCTCCACGCGCCGGCGGCGCGAATGCTCGTGCCTAAGAGCGCGATCCTCTTCGTTGAGGACCTGAGCGCGGCATCACCGATCGCGCAGTTCATGAAGCAGGACCAGCCGTGACCGCATACGACCCCGAGCGCGATCCAGTGCGCAAGGCCGGCCGCGTCCTTCGCTGGACGCTCACCTGGCTCGCGATCCCCGCGATCCTTGGCGTGTTCGTCTCCGGGAACATCGACGTACGCGCACTGCCACTCGTCGGGCCGGAGCGCGTCACAGCGGTCCTGTTCCTCGATGGACAGGCGTACTTCGGTCACCTCGATGACTCCGGAGAGAGCGGCATGCTGATCCTTCGCGACGTCTACTACTTCCAGGATGCGAAGGGCGGTACGACCGGACTCCCCGTCGGCCTCGTGGCACGCGGGCGGGAGGCGCACGAGCCCGCCGACGGGATGAGCATCAACCGCGACCGCGTTCTCGCGGTGGAGCGCGTGCGTCCGGAATCGTCCGTCGTGAAAGCGATCGACGCCGAGCGCGCGATCCGCGGCGCCACGCCTCCGTTCCTCACGCTCAACCGTCCGGCGCAGCCCTCGCGCGCCGCGCTCGCCCCACAGCGGGCCGCGACGGAGCATGGGATCGCGCGCGGATTCGTCGCCGCCGTCGAACAGCTGCGCAAACTCACGACCGAGCTCGTCCTGCCGGTGTCCAAAGCCGAGGCCCAGACGATCAGCGATAAGGCGGTGGTCGACCTACGCACGGTCCGCCGCAATGCCCTCGCGAAAGTGGCCG
>DATEZK010000221.1:0-2749 GCA_035255665.1 Candidatus Limnocylindria bacterium | reverse complement strand
GCGTCGCGTTCGTGGCCCAGCTGAACGCCCAGACCACGGCCGCCGAGCTGACGGCCGAGCATCGCCGCGTCCTCGAATCGGGTGAGCAAGTGTTCGTCAAACGCGACTCGGCAAAGACTCCCTGGCCGATGACGTGGGTCTACCAGTTCATCGACGCGCCGCCGGAAGACGCGGCGGCCGTCTTCGCCGACGCCGAGCGTCACGTGGAATACGTACCGGACCTCAAGCGCTCACAGGTTGTGCGAACGATCGCGCCGGGCGTGATCGAGGTCGCGCAGGAAATTCGCGTTCCGATCGTGAGCGACGAGTGGTGGGAGGTGCGCGACTCAGTGAGCGCGCAGAACGACGGAAGCTACCGCATCGCGTGGACGCTCGTCCGCGCGCGTACGACGAAGAGCGTGACCGGCTACGCGCACTTCGAGCCCTATCACAACACCACCACCGGTCGCGACGGAACCCTGCTCACCTTCCACAACTTCGTTATCCCGGGCTCGCGCATGGCGGGGATTGGTTTCATCAAGAGCCACGCGCTGAAGAAGGTCCGGCAGACCGCGCGCGCGACGCGAGATCACGTGGAGCGCGTGCGGCAGCAGCAGCCCGAGCTCGTGGCCAAGCAGGTCGCGGCGCTGAGGGAGATGCTTGGAGAAGGCGCTAAGGGCGCTAAAGGCGCTAAGGGCGCTGAACTGCTTCCCCCTTAGCGCCCTCAGCGCCCTTGTAGTCAGTTCGCCGCCGTCGCCTTCCGCACCGCGTCGCGCCGCGTCAGCGCAAACGCCACCGAATTGAAGTTCCAGCTCCCGACTTCCTGGAACAGCTTGCGCGCCTCGGCGCCCTGGCCGGCGCCTTCGAGCGCCAGCGCGAGATGGTACTTCTGGTAGATGTCGGTGAGATCGGCCTGCCGATAGTGCGGAATCGCCTGCGCGAAGGCCTTCTTGCGGAGCTCGATCAGGCCGAGCAGGGAGTGATACGTCTCGAAGCGGCGCGGATTCTGGTCGTTCTCCACGAGCCGCTTGTGCTCGTCCGCCTTGGCGAGCGCCGTCGCGAAATCGCCGCGGCGCGCGGCCAACTGACTCTCCCACGAAAGAATGCCCGCCTCGGTGAGCCGCGTGTTGTCGGCGTCGTTCACGGCCTGCGCGTCCGCGCGTACCACGGGCGCGTACGCCGCGAGCACCCGCTCGGCGTCATCGACCAGATCGTTATGCAGCGCGATCTGCACCGCGCTCACGAGCGCGAACGCCTTGGCGCCGTTGATCTGCTTCGACGGAACGCCGGCCTCGGCCGACCGCGCGACCGCTGACAGCTCGTCGATTGCGGCCTTCGGCTGCCCGGCGTGCACGGCCGTGTAGGCGCGGAAGACTCCGTACGTCACTTTCTCGGCTTCCTTGCCGCCCGCAATGGCCGCGTCGTAGGCGGCCCGCGCTTCGGCGTAGTTCCCGAGGAACGAGTTGATGTGCCCCTTCTTCAAAACCGCCACCGCCAGCTGCGGGTCCTTCTCGGTGGCCCGCGTGTACGCCGTGCGAGCCTCCTCGAGCTGATTCCTCGCCCGATTCACGTCCCCGAGGAACTCGTACCCCTTCGCCTCGTTAGGCTCGGCCGCGATCGCCTGTTCCATGAACTGCTTCGCCTTCGCGAGATCGCGCGGCTCGCTGAACAGGTACGAGAAGCCCTGTGCGGTGACGGCGGCGAACATCGTCGGCTGGAGCGCGATGGCGCGACCAAACGATTCGCGCGCCGCCGTGTGCTGGTTGAGCGCGCCTTGAGCAAAGCCGAGCGTGATCCACGCGCGCGGCGAGCTCGGGTACGTCTTCGCGAGCGTCTGCGCGATCTCGAGCCGGCGCTCGGCGTTGTTGTCGAGGAACGTCCGGTTGATCTCGACCAGCAGTCGCTCGCCTTCGCTCTTGCCGGCGACATTCTGTGCCGCCTTCTCGACGTTCTCCTTGAACTCCTGCGTGGACCCCGATGCGGCGGCCAGGTTGAGGTAGCCGTAGGTGAACGTCGGATCCTGCTCGACGGCAAGGCGGAAATGCTCTCGCGCCTGACGAGGACGGCCGACGTCGAGGAGCTTTTCGCCGGCTGTGAAGTGCGTGCGCGCCGACGCCGACGCGGTGGTGATCGGGATCTCGTCGACGGGAGCGACGGATCCTGCTTCCTCGTTGACTGCGACGGTGCGCGAGCACGCGGCGCTGGTGACGAGGGCGAGCGCGAGCAACGTGTGCGGTCTGACTCGGTTCATGTCTGCCTACCTCCTCGAGGTCCGACGGCGACGGGATGCCGCGCGCCCGGGCGGGGAACCCGGTGGGCAGCCCGTGGATGGGGTCGGGAGCCATGATAGGTCGGCCGCGCCAGGCAACAAGGACGCGGCCGGTAAGGTCGCTGTCAGAATGACGTTGCGATCCGGCAACCGAGCGCCAGAAACGTTAGGTCGGCGTGTGGCCGGTGTGACGTTGGTCACGGACGATTCTACTGCAGAATGGCATGGCCCCTGCCCTCTAAGGACTTTCGCAGCGACGGGTTTCCGTCGTTCGGGGACAGTGGCAGTCGCCCCGTCCGCAGACGCCCGCGGAGCTGGAGGGCGAAGACAGGGAGAGTAATGCTATGCAAGGTAGAATCATCCGATTCCTCCCTCTGACCGTGGCGATTGTACTCGCGGCCGGGTTCGTCACCGAGGGAGCAGCGCAGGACACGACGCGGTCGCGCACGACCGTCACGTCGTCGAGACGCATCCCCGTGCAGAAGGAAGGCGCGGTGACGG
>DATEZK010000220.1:0-4139 GCA_035255665.1 Candidatus Limnocylindria bacterium | reverse complement strand
GCGATCGTGAGAAGTCCCGAGCAGAGCATGAAGTACGCCGCTCGGAGCGCGTCGTCCCGCCGCAGTGCGAACACCAGACTGCCTATTCCGATCGAAGCCGCGTATATGACCGTGTAGCCAAAACTGGGAAGAGGCCAGTCCAAGTAGTGGGGGAAGTAGCGGTCGGTCGCCTCAATGCGAAGCACGACTAACCAGAGCACGATTCCCACCGTCAGCGAGCCACATGCGGCACCGACACCGACTGAAAGAACGCGAACGCAGCTCGCAACGGCACGGACGACGCTGGACGGGGCGCCGTCGCGCGCACGAGGCGCACGCTCTCGAGCGAGTGCCGCGGCGACGGTCACACAGAGCGCGGCGACCAGCGGTAGGCGCACGGTGAGCCAATCGCCGACGGTGAAGTAGTGGCGGAAGTCCGCGAAGCCGCTCGAGGCATGCGGCGTGACCAACACGACGACTGCCGACGCCAGGGCTTGACCCGCATAAAGCGCCAGCGCGAGCCAAGGAGTCTTTCGGCCGGTCAGCGAAGCGCCCAGCGCGCGCTCCGGGATCACATCCCGATGGGATGCCAGACGGTCTTGAGCTCGAGGAACGCCGCGATGTCGTACGGGCTCTGGCCATCGGCTTTCCCACGCACGATGCGCTTCACGTTCTCGGCGCCAAGACGCTCGAGCTCTGCGACGTCGCCGTCGCCACCGGTCAGGTCGAGCGCGGCCACATCCATGTGCGACGCAAGCCAAGGCGCAAGCTCTTTCCGCAGCCCGGTGAGGATGTTCACGACTCCCGGCGGAACGTCCGCGGTGGCGAGACACTCGGCGAACTCGATCGCGACGAGCGGATGCGCTTCTGACGCGATGACCACCGCGGTGTTGCCGCCGACGATGACTGGCGCGAGGCGCGACACCAGCCCGAGGAGCGGCGGCTCCGGCGCGAGGATCCCCGTCACGCCGGTCGGCTCGGGCACGGTGAAGTTGAAGTACGGACCCGCGACGGGATTCGAGCTACCGACGACCTGCGCGATCTTGTCCGCCCATCCCGCGTACCAGACGACGCGGTCGATCGCGCGATCGACCTCGTTCTTGCGCGGCGCCAGCGAGGTGAGCTCGCTCCGTCGCATCTCCATCATCTCGGCGATGCGATACAGGACCTGTCCGCGGTTGTATGCCGTCGCCTTGGCCCAGCCGGCGCCGGCCTGCCGCGCGATCCGGACCGCGTCACGGAGATCCTTGCGCGACGCTCGCGCGATGTTCGCGCCCTCGACGACGAGCGTGCGGCCGGACTCGGACCGCGGGAACGCGCCGCCGATGAAGAGCTTGTAGGTCTTCTGGACCGGTAGCCGGCTCATGCCTCGTCCAACTTGACGTACGCCTCGAGACCGTGCCGACCACCCTCGCGCCCAAAGCCGGACTCCTTATAACCACCGAACGGCGACGCGGGGTCGAAGCGGTTGAACGTGTTCGCCCAGATGACGCCGGCGCGGAGCCGCTGCGCCATCGCCAAGATGCGCGAGCCCTTCTCGGTCCACACGCCGGCGGACAGCCCGTAGGGCGTGTTGTTCGCTTTCTCGATCGCCTCGTCCGGCGTGCGGAAGGTGAGCACGGACAGCACCGGGCCGAAGATCTCCTCCTGAGCGATGCGGTACGACTGCGCGACGTTCGTGAAGACGGTCGGCACGAACCAGTAGCCGCGCTCCGGGAGCTTGCAGGGCGGTTGGTAGATCTCCGCGCCCTCATCGATGCCGGACTGCACCAGAGCGGCGATCTTCTCGAGCTGCGGCTTCGAGTTGATCGCGCCGACATCGGTGTTCTTGTCGAGCGGGTCGCCCACACGCAGCGTTCGCATTCGCCGCTTGAGTTTCGCGATGGTCGCCTCGTAGATGGACTCCTGCACGAAGAGACGCGACCCGGCGCAGCACACGTGGCCCTGGTTGAAGTAGATGCCGTTGATGATCCCCTCGACGGCCTGGTCGAGCGGCGCGTCGTCGAAGACGATGTTCGCGGCCTTGCCCCCCAGCTCGAGCGTCAGGCGTTTGCCCGTCCCGGCCAGCGTCCGCTGGATCGCCTTCCCCACCTCGGTCGAGCCGGTGAACGCGATCTTGTCGACGCCGGGATGGGAGACGAGCTCCGCGCCGGTGCGCCCGTCGCCGGTCACGATGTTCACGACGCCGGGCGGCAGCTCGGCCTGTCGCAGGACATCGCAGAACAGCAGCGCGGAGAGCGGGGTCGTCTCGGCGGGCTTGAGCACGACGGTGTTGCCAGCAGCGAGCGCCGGCGCGATCTTCCACGCGAGCATCAGCAGCGGGAAGTTCCACGGGATGATCTGGCCCGCGACGCCGATCGGCCGCGGCTTGCGATTCGGGAACGCGTACTCGAGCTTGTCCGCCCAGCCCGCGTAGTAGAAGAAGTGCGCGGCCGCGAGCGGGATGTCGACGTCGCGCGATTCGCGGATGGGCTTCCCGCCGTTGAGCGATTCGAGGACCGCGAACTCGCGTGCGCGCTCCTGCAGGATCCGGGCGATGCGGAAGAGGTATTTGGCGCGTTCGCTCGGGCGCAGCTTCGACCACGTGCCGTCGAACGCGCCGCGCGCGGCCTTCACTGCCTTGTCGACGTCGGCCTTGCCCGCGTGCGCGACCTCGGCGAGCGGCTCCTCGCGCGCGGGGTCGATCGTCGTGTAGCGCTCACCGGAGACCGGCTCGACGAACTTGCCGCCGATGAACAGCCCGTAGCGCTCCTTGATGCGCACGATGTCGCGCGCCTCGGGCGCGGGCGCGTAGTCCCAGGCGGTCGCGATCGGCGCCTTCTCGGCGCGCCGGGCGACATCGCCCTTGCGCTCAGTCAACGGTGAAGTAGTCCGGGTTCTGGTAGCGACCGGTGCGCTCCTTGCGGATCTGCATGAGCACGTCGTTGAGGAGCGTCGATGCGCCGATCCGGTAGCGATCGGGCGTGAGCCACGCCAGTCCGAGCGTCTCATGCACCTGCACGAGGAACTGCACGGCCTGCTTGGACTGCCGGATGCCACCCGCGACCTTCATGCCGACGACGCGACCGGTCTCCTCGTGGACGTCGCGAATGACCTCGAGCATGCAGAGCGCGACCGGAAGCGTCGCATTCGTCGCGGCCTTCCCCGTTGACGTCTTGATGAAGTCCGCGCCACCGGCGATGGCCAGCAGCGAGGCGCGACGGATGTTGTCGTAGGTGCCAAGCTCGCCCGTCTCGATGATGACCTTCAGATGCGCGCGGCTTCCGCAGATCTCCTTGACGCGCACGATCTCGTCATACACCTGCGCGTATCGACCGGAGAGGAAGGCGCCACGGTCGATGACCATGTCGACCTCGTGCGCGCCCGCCTCGACGACCCAGCGCGTCTCATCGAGCTTGATCTCGAGTGGGGATTGGCCCGAGGGAAAGGCGGTCGCGACCGAGGCGACCTTCACGTCCGTCCCGCGCGTGCGCTCGAGGGCATACGGGACGAGGTTGGGGTACACGCAGATCGCAGCGACCGACGGGATGCCCGCGTCGCTCGGATCGGGCCGGATGCCTTTCGAGCTGAGCGCCGCGACCTTCCCCGGCGTGTCGGCACCCTCGAGCGTGGTCAGATCCATCATGCGGATCGCGAGATCGAGCGCGAACAGCTTCGAGTCGCGCTTGATCGAGCGCTTCGATAGGACATCGGCACGCTCCTCCAGCGCGACGGCGTCGACGGATCCGAGACGCGGGAGCCGCGGCTCGAGGGGAAGCTCGAAACCGCCGGGGAGCGCGGGTGCTGTGGCCATGATGTTGAGGATATTCCGGTGCTGCGGCGCTCGCGGGTGCGCTTAGTGGCTGACGGCCTGCCGGAGGAGCGCCCCTCGCTCCACCCCCACGTTGGGAGCATTCAGCGCCGCGCCGATGAACGTCGCGTAGCTGGAGAGGACCTGCACGTGCGGTTCGCCGTAGGCGCGACGCCGCGCGGTCGCGACGACGAGGACTCCCGCGACCGATTCGGCGATGCCTGGGATCGGCACGATGATCGCGCCCTTCGCGTCCGGCACGGCGCGTCCGATAGGTCCGCTCGCCACATCCCACGAGATCGACGCATGTCGTTGCGTTTTCGCTCGCACCAGCTCCCCGGACATCTCGCGCTGTCCGACCGCGGTCCCC
>DATEZK010000219.1:0-3120 GCA_035255665.1 Candidatus Limnocylindria bacterium | reverse complement strand
CCCGAATCGACGGCCGGCGCCGAGTCAGGCGAGACCGTCGGCGTCCTGCTGACCGACAGACCGGAGGACCACTAGTGCCGGCGCGCAAACGTGCGGCCCGCGGCGGGACAGACGGGCAGAAATCGCTCACGCACATCGATGAGCGCGGGGCCGCGCGGATGGTCGACGTCGGCGCGAAGGCGGTCACGGAGCGACGCGCGACCGCGCGCGGCATGGTCCTGCTGTCGAGCGAGACGCTCGCGCTCGTGCGCGACGGACGTACGCCGAAGGGCGACGTCCTCGCAAGTGCGCGCCTCGCCGGGATCATGGCCGCAAAGAAGACGTCGGAGCTCATCCCGCTCGCGCATCCGCTGCCGATCACGCACGCGAGCGTCGAGCTGGTCATCGAAGCGAAGGGGGTCTCGATCGAGGCGACCGTCGCGACGACCGCGCAGACGGGCGTCGAGATGGAGGCGCTCACGGCGGTGTCCGTCGCGGCCCTCACGCTGTACGACATGCTGAAAGCGATCGAGCGCGGCGCGCGCATCACCGACGTACGGCTTGTCGCCAAGAGCGGCGGGCGCAGCGGGGAGTACCGCGCGCCTTGAGCTCCGTGCGGGCTGCGATCATCACTGTGAGCACCCGAGGCGCCGCGGGTCAGCGCGTCGACGAGAGCGGACCGGCCATGCGCGATGCGCTCGCCGCCGCCGGCCATGAGGTGGTGCACCAGGGTCTCGTGCCTGACGACGTCGCCGGCGTCGCGACCGCGATCCTGAGCGCGGTGCGCGCGGGCGCGAATCTCGTGCTCACCAGTGGCGGCACCGGTCTCTCGCCGAACGACGTGACTCCGGAGGCGACGCGGCGCGTCATCGATCGCGAGGTGCCCGGCATCGCCGAGGCGCTGCGCGCGCGGTCGCTGGAGAAGACGGCGCACGGCATGCTGTCGCGCGGTGTCGCCGGCGCCGTCGGCGCGACGCTCGTCGTGAATCTTCCGGGTTCGCCGCGCGCCGTGCGCGAGTCTCTCGAGGTGCTGCTGCCGATCCTCCCCCACGCGATCGAGCTTCTCGCCGGCGATAGCGGCGAGTCGGGTCACGCGCGCGGCCGTGCCTAGGTGAAGCGCGCGGCCGCGCCTAGATGAAGCTCGCGGTCCAACGCGAGGTCGCCGCGGCGCTCGCGGCGCGCCAAGCCGTCGTCGCGCTCGAGTCCACCGTCATCGCGCACGGCCTGCCAAGACCGCAGAACCTCGCCGCCGCGCGTGCGGTCGAGGAGGAAGTGCGCGGCCTCGGATCCACGCCGGCGACGATCGCGATCGCGGACGGCCAGGCTGTCGTCGGCGCGGACGATGCGTTGCTCACGCGACTCGCGGAGGATCTGGCCGTCGCGAAGGTCTCGCTCCGCGACCTCGCGCCGGTGCTGGCGCGCCGTGGCCTCGGCGCGACGACGGTCGCGGCGACGGTCGAGATAGCGGCGCGCGCCGGCATCTCGGTGATGGCGACCGGCGGGATCGGCGGCGTCCACCGCGGCGGGGAACGCTCTTTCGACGAGTCCGCGGATCTCGAGGCGATCGCGCGGAATCCGGTGTGCGTCGTCTGCGCCGGCGCGAAGCTCGTGCTCGATCTGCCCCTGACGCTGGAGCGGCTCGAGACGCTCGGCGTTCCCGTCGTGGGCTACGGAACCGACGAGCTCCCCGCGTTCTACGTTCGTTCGAGCGGGCTGCCGCTGGCGCATCGTGTCGACGACGCGCTCGCCGCTGCGCGCATCGTTCGCGAGCAGCTCGCGCGCGGCGCCGGGATCGTCATCGCGGTGCCCATCGAGGCGCGCGACGCGCTCGACCGCCGCGACGCCGAGGCGCAGGTGAGCCGCGCGCTCGAGGCCGCCGAGCGGCAGGACGTCCGTGGCGCCGAGCTCACGCCATTCCTGCTCGGGCAACTGAGCGATGCGACCGGCGGGCGCAGCCTCGCAGCGAACCTGTCGCTGCTGCGCGCGAATGCGCGCGTCGCGGCGCAGGTCGCACTCGCGCTCGCGATCTAGGTCAGCGTCTCCTGTTCACACATTGAACTGGTCGTGCGCTCTGAAGAACTCGTCGGTGGGCGTCTCTCCGCGCGCCCGCATGGCCACAAGCTCGCGGATGTAGCGCTCGAAGCCGCCGGGCGTGTGCAGGTTCAGGAACCGCGCGCGGCCCCCGATCGCGACCGGGAACGCGTGAATGGCACCGCGCGGCGCGGCGAGAACGGTCCCGGCCTTCGCTCGGACCGTGCGTCCGTCGATCACGAATTCGAGCTCGCCGTCGAGCACATAGAAGGTGTCGGAATGCTGCGCGTGGTAGTGCGGCGTGCCCGGTTCGCTCCCCGGTTCGAGCTCGTACTCGGCCATGTAGATGTCGTCGAGCGTGAGACGGATGGCGCCGATCCCCTGCCGCTCCGCGTCCTGGGGCTCGCGCAGGATCGCCAGCGGTCGCGGGTCGTGATCGTCTCCAGCACCGCTCAACGGCGCGAGTCCACGCCCAGCATCTCGCGCATGCGCACGTAGCCCGCGACCGACTCGCGGTAGAGGACCCCGACCAGTGACCCGTTGTCGACGACGGCCAGGAGCGGAACGTCGGTGCCGAACTTGTCCAAGGCCGCGACCAGCTCATCGTCCGGTGTGACCGTCGCCAGCTCGGAGACGGGCGTCATGACCTCGTCCACCGGTGTCATCGCCCAGCGGTCCTGCTCGACTTTGCGGAGATCCGCGATCGTCACAACACCGACGAGCCGGTCTCGCGCGACCACTGGGATCGCCTGAAGGTTGTACGGCAGCACGATGTCGCGGATCAGCTGTCCGATCGGAATACCCGCCGGCGCGGAACGGAAGTCGGTGGTCATGAGCTGAGCGACGCGAACGTTGCCGACCGCTGCGGTAACGCGTTCCTGCTGCAGAGATTGCGACGCCGCGCTGTAGAGGAAGTACGCGATCAGTCCGAGCCAGAGGCCGGCCGTCGGCTCGCCGTCGAACACGCGCGATGCCGCGTACAGGACCATGAGGCCGGCGACGAGCTGCCCTCCTCTCGCCGCGATCCGCGTCGCGGCCACCCGGTCGCGCCGGAAGCCCCAGATGACCGAGCGCAGCACGCGCCCGCCGTCAAGCGGAAAGCCCGGCAAA
>DATEZK010000218.1:0-2576 GCA_035255665.1 Candidatus Limnocylindria bacterium | reverse complement strand
GGTTATCGCGACGCGCTCCGCCACAGCCCCGATGCCGAAGCGCAGATCGTCGAGCCCTGCCCGGATTGGGGACTCGACAGCGGACGCCGCGCCGCGGAGCGGCTGATGGGGACGACGCCGCGCCCGACTGCGATCTTCGCTCAGAGCGATCTGCTGGCGCTGGGCGCGATCTCAGCGTTGCGTGCACACGGGCTACGCGTGCCCGATGACGTCTCGATCGTCGGCTTCGACGACATTCCCGTGGCGCAGGTCTTCGACCCGCCGCTCACGACACTGCGTCAGCCGATGCGGGAGGTCGGCGCGCTCGCGGCACGCCTCGTTGCCGAACCGCGGACCGACACGCGGCGCGCGCCGGCGTCGCGACGTCATGTCCTGCGCGCGCCGTTGATCGTGCGCGGCAGTGTCGCTCGGATCCGGCCGGAGGGCGATCGGCAACCGATCAAGGCGCGGACGAAACGTGCCCCGCGGACTTAGGGCTCGGTGACCTCGGCCGCCGGCGCTGGGGCATCGACGGGGTGCAGATACGCGGCCCAGTACCAGTCGCGCCACTCACGCAGCTCGTGACCGACGAATACGCCGCCTAGGATCACCGCCACCGCGAGCGTCAGCTCCGTAAGAAGCGTCGCGACGCGCTCAACGAAACGCACCGTGTGATCGATCGCGACCAAAACGCGCATGCGGGCACTCTCCCGCCGCGAGGCCCATCCGCGCATCCGCGGTCGCTGCGATAACTCGTACAGCGGACGTAGTCGGGTGGTTCCCGAATTTGAGCAATGCGGGCGGCTGACGGAGGCAGGCTCGCTCGCTCAAACTCGCCCGCTGCTTTGCTGCGTGCACGAGCGACTTTATCCCGCGGGCTCAACTTCGCTCGCGAGCCTGCCTCCTCGCCGCCCGCGTTGCCTCGATCCACGCCTACGTCGCTGACTCGCGCAGCGGAATTACCGAGCGGCGAGCCAGCCGCTTACTGGATGGATCAGACGTCCGGCAGCGACGAGCTCCGCGATCGTCTGGCGGGCCACGGGCCACGAGAACCAGTTGCGCACCTCGTCTTCGTGCGTGAGAACGGCGGCGCGCACGCCGATGACGACCAGCTCCTCGAGCGCGGTGTCTTCCGTGGTCTTCCAGGGCTTGCGCCACACCTGATCCCAGCGCGAGAGCACGCTCGAATGGCGATGCCCGCCCTTGCTGTCCTCGACCGACACGCCGCGAGCGACGATCGCGCCGTCGCGCTCGAGCGCCTCGCGCACCTTTCGCAGCGTCGCCGCCGCGAGACCGAGCTCCGATTTCAGGTCCTCGACGCTGCTGGGCCCCGCCCCGGCGAGATGCCGCACCAGGCGCGCGGCGTCGTCGTCACCGGCTTCTGCTTGCGCCAGCGCGGCCCGGCAGAGCGGGTCGGCCGCGCGAGCCGCCTCGGGCGCGAGGAACAGCGTCTTCCCGCGGTGGATCTTCGTCTCGAAGACATCCGGACGCTCCGCGAGCTCGCCGCCCCAGCTCCACTTCGTCTTCGGCCACGACGCGAAACCCTTCTTCGTCGCGTCGTACGCGTCCTCATGCGTCGCGGCGAACAGGCTCGGCAGCGCCACGTCCTGCGTCAGAGTCAACATCCGCCGGTCCTGCAGGAACGCGTGGGCATCATCGAGCGTCCGCAGCTTCCGGTCCGGAGTGAGCCTGCAGTCAAAGAGACGCTTCGCGCGGAGCTCCGTTAGCGGGATCGTTTCCTCGCGTAGGCGCGCGTGTCAGCGTTGTCCACCAGCTCTCGAGCGCTGCGGCCGTCGAGCGGGTACGAGGCGATCCCCCACGAGAGCTCGGGCATCCGGATCCTGCGGCCGTCCTGAAGCTCCACGTCCGCATTCTCAAGCGTTTCCATCAGTCGTGCGACGACCTTCTCCGCTTCATCGCGCGGCGTATCGGGCATCACGATCGCGAACTCGTCGCCGCCGTACCGCGCGGGCACGTCCTCGGTGCGCACCTGAGCGCCGATGCTGCGCCCGAGCGTGCGGAGGACCTCGTTGCCGGCAAGATGACCGTACGTGTCGTTCACCGTCTTCAGCTTGTCGAGGTCGAAGAAGGCGACGGCGAGCGACTGCTCGCGGCGCGCGGCACGTGCGATCTCTTCCTCAAGGCGGTCGTAGAAGTAGCGATAGTTGTGCAGACCGGTGAGCGCGTCGGTGTTCGCCGCGCGCTTCAGCCGCTCGTGCAGCTCCGCGACGTCGATCGCGGCCGCGATCTGCGCGCCGACGGCCTGCATGAGCGTGAGGTCACGCTGCGAGAACGCATGGGGCACGCGGTGCGAGACCGCGAGGACGCCGATGGGCCGGCCGGCGCTCACGAGCGGGATGATGATCTCCGAGCGGATCTCGGGGTCGCCGATGTAGCGCGGGTCGAGATGGACGTCGCTGACCAGCTGCGGCTGCCGATGCTCGAGCACCCAGCCCGAGATGCCGCGACCCGACGGGATCCGCAGCGACGTGCCGGGTGCGGTCGGCAGACCCGTGAGCGCGCGGACCACGAGGTCGTCGGTCTGATCCTCGCGGAGCAGGATCGTGAGACGGCTGCCGGGCATGCTCTTGAGCAGG
>DATEZK010000217.1:0-2041 GCA_035255665.1 Candidatus Limnocylindria bacterium | reverse complement strand
GTATCCCGGGTAGCTGCCGGCGATGCGCGGCATGACGGCCGGCTCGATGCCCGCGCGACGCAGGACCGCAAGCTGCGCCTGGATGAGCGGCGCATCGAGGGCGGTATCGGTCGGGTCGTAGCCACCGCTCGGGTTCACCTCGATATCGCCGAAGCCGTGCTTCGCGAGGTGCGCCCTAAGCTGCGCGAGCGCGCGCTCATAGGTCATATCCGGAACGAGCCGCAGGTCGAGCTTCGCGACCGCCTTGTGCGGCAGGATCGTCTTGCCGCCCGGACCGGTGTAGCCGGCCACCAGACCCTCGATGTTCACGGTGGGCGTGAAGAGGAACTGCTCCAGCGAGTCGCGCCACGACTTGTCGTGTGCCCAGCGCTTCGCCGCGAAGAGCGACTTCGCCGTCGACTCAGAGAGACGTTCCGCAGCCGCATCCAGCAGCTTCTTCTGCTCCGCTGAGGCGGGGCGCGCCTCTTGGCCGAAGCCATCGATCGCCGGGTCGCCATCGGCGTCGACGAGCGTCGCGAGAGCCTGCACGAGATGGAACGCGGGGCTATCGAGGCGCGCGCGATTCGACGAGTGGACGTCCTTGCCGGGGCCGCGTCCCCACTTCTCGCCGCTCGACACGAGCTCGACCTCGATGACGCCCTTCGCGCCGAGCAGCACGCTCACGTTGCCGTCGGGATCCTGGCTCGCGGCCGGCATGACCACGCCGACCGCGCGCTTCAGCGCGGCGGCGACGTCGCGGTGGTTCACGACCTGACGCATGTGGGGCGAGCCGATCTCCTCTTCTCCCTCGGCGACGAGGACGAGGTTCACGGGCAGCTTTTTCCCGGCACCCTGGATCGCGTGGAGCGCGGCGAGGAACGCGGCCTCCGGACCTTTCTGGTTCACGGCACCGCGTCCCATCACGACCTTGCCGAAGCCGGGCCTGTCGACGATCGCGGCGTCCCACGGCGGTGACGACCACTCCGCCGGGTCCGCCTGCTTCACGTCGTACATGAAATAGAGGCCGAACGTCCGCGGGGCGCCCGCGTCGAGCGTGGCGAAGACGGCCGGGTGCCCATCGGTGTCGATGCGTGTGGCCTTCTGGAACCCGGCCTCGCGCGCCATGCGCATCATGAGGTCGCAGCCTTCGTCCATTCCGCGATCTTCCGCGGCGATCGATGGATTCCTCACCCAGTGCTGGAGGCGCTGGATGCTCTCGTCGTGTCGCTTCTCGATCTCGGAACGGATCGGGGCGAGGTCAGCGGACAGCAGCGCGTCGGACGAACGGGTCACGGCCATCAAGGACGAAAGAAACGGCTGGAGATGAGAGGCGGGCGCCCGGGCTTGGCGAGAAGACGGGCACTCATCACCGTGAAGCCGACGGCGATGAGGCCGAGGGCGATGAGGAGGCGACGTGCGTCGTCACCATCGCGGTCGGGTCGTCGGCCACCGCCGTCGTCGTCGATGGGGCCGCGGCCTGATGATCCGCCCCCGCCTGTCAGCGTCTCGATCTCTTCCGTCGCGCGAGTAGCTGTTCTTACGGTGGCGTCATCGGCACTGTGACGCGGGACATGTGGTGGATCGGGCCGCTCGTGCCTTCGTCGCCGCGCTGGACGAACACGCGCCGGCGACCGCGCGGGCTTGGTAGTCGTGTTCTCGTCCACGAGTGAATGGTATGAGAGTCAAGCAGTTCGCTGGTCGCGGCACGCCGTTACGTTGCGATGTCGACCTCGTTGCCCGCCGCGTCGGCCAGCGTCCACCATGATGGCGCGTTCTCGTCGCGCACCATTCGGCCACCCGCGGCGAGCGCCGCCGCGATGCGAGCCTGCGCGCGCTCGTGCGGCACCCATACGACGACGTGGATCGCACCGCCGCCGTCCGGACGCGGCTCTTTCATCTGCTCGAACCAGAACGCCGGGCCGCGATCGTGCGGATCGACGAGGTCCTCGGCGGGGCTGTCGGGCCGTGGCTCGTACCCGAGCGCGGCTCGCCAGAACGGCATCACCTCGGCGGTAACGGTCGCGCCCGGGATGACAGTCACGGTCTGGACCGCCGACGGGTC
>DATEZK010000216.1:0-2184 GCA_035255665.1 Candidatus Limnocylindria bacterium | reverse complement strand
GCGGCGCATATTGAAGACTGTTTTTCGCATGAGGTCTTGGCGCATCATGCCCCGCTCGTGGACGACATGCGCGCGGGGCTGGCTCACGTGCTCTGGATCGGCGGGGGTCCTCAGGCGGGGAAGACGACGTTGTCGCGACTGCTCGCTGGCAAGTGGGATCTGAAGATCTACAACATCGACTGGCACGCCGTGCGTGAGCACGCGGGACGTCCCGGCACCGCCGTCGCGGCGTTCCAGCAACTCTCGATGGACGAGCGCTGGGCCGTCCCGAGCGCAAACGAGCTCCTCGAGCGCTCGATCACGATATGGCAGGACGGATTCGCTCTCGTCCTCGAGGACCTGCTCGCGCTCCCTCGTTCGCGCACGATCGTCGCCGAAGGGCCGGGAGCGTTTCCTTGGTGCGTCGCGCCGGTGATCAGCTCTCCGCGGCAGGCGATCTTTCTCGTCCCGACACGGGAGCGGCGCGACATCGTCGCGACCCGGCGCTGGGGCAGCGGCCAGCTCGAGCGCTTCCCGGGCATCGTCGATCGCGAGCGCGCGCTCATCAACGTCAGTGCACGCGACGCACTGCTCGACGCGCGGATCGCGTCGTCGTGCGCCGACCTGGGCCTTCGCTGCGAGCGTCTCGATGGATCGTTGGACCTAGACGACAGTCTCGCGCTTCTGGAGGACCACTTCCGCGAGCACCTGCCCGCGACGCCGAACGTCTGAGCGTTACTGCGTGGTGCGCGCCGCGCACACGCCAAGCAGATGAGGGCGGCCCAAGCCGCCCGGTTATTCCGACTGAGGTCCCGGTGCCGGCTGCGATCCTTCGCCGATCCAGATGGTCTGGATGTTCACGAACTCTTTGATCCCGTACGCGGAGAGCTCGCGGCCGTAACCGCTGCGCTTCAAGCCACCGAACGGAAGGCGCGGGTCTGACGCGACCATCCCGTTCACGAACACGGAACCCGAGTCGATCCTTCGCGCGAGCGCTTCCCCTTGCGCGAGGTCGCGCGTCCAGAGGCTGGCTCCAAGGCCGTATGCGGAGTCGTTGGCCACGCGCACGGCGTCGTCGGCGTCACGTACGCGAAGCACAGCCGCGACAGGCCCGAACGTCTCTTCCTTGAAGACCGGCATGTCCTCGGTGACATCCGCGAGGACCGTCGGCTGGTAATACCAGCCCTTCCCCGCTCCACGTTCGCCGCCGGTCAGCACGCGCGCACCCATGCGGACGGACTCCCGCACCTGGCGCTCGAGCGTATCGCGGAGGTCCGCTCGCGCGAGCGGTCCGATCTGGGTCTTGGGATCGAGCGGATCGCCCACGCGCAGCGCCTCGACCTCGGCGGCGAACCGTCGCTCGAAGTCGCGGGCGACGGGCTCAACGGCGATGAAGCGCTTGGCCGCGATGCACGACTGTCCGGCGTTCTGGTTGCGCGCTCGCGCACCGACCTTCGCGGCGGCGTCGAGATCGGCGTCCGCGAGCACGATGTACGGGTCGGAGCCACCGAGCTCGAGGACGGTCTTCTTGAGCGCTCGCCCGGCGAGCTCGGCGATGCGCGACCCCGTGTCGGAGCTGCCGGTCAGGGTGACCGCGCGGATCCGTGGATCGGCGATGACGGGCTCGACGGCGGAGCCCGCGACGAGCACTGTGCGCAGCAGTCCATCGGGGAAGCCCGCGTCGCGGATGACCTCTTCGATGGCCAGCGCGCACTGGGGCACGTTCGACGCGTGCTTCAGCACCGCGGCGTTGCCGGCCATGAGCGCCGGCGCGGCAAAGCGGATCACCTGCCAGAACGGGAAGTTCCAGGGCATGACGGCGAGCACGATCCCCAGCGGCTCGAACGCGACAAGGCTGCGCCGCGCCGTCGATTCGATCACCTCATCGGCGAGATAGCGCGCGGCGTTGTCCGCGTAGTGCTCGGCGCCCCAGGCACATTTCTCGAGCTCTGCCTTCGCCTCGGTGATCGGCTTCCCCATCTCGAGCGTGATCAGCCGGCCGTAGCGATCGGCGCGCTCGCGGAGCAGTGCGGCGAGCCGTCGCATCGGTATGGCGCGGTCCGCGATGGACCGCTCGCGCCACGCCATGAACGCGTCCTGCGCCTCGTCGAGCGCTCGGTCCACCTCCTCAGGCGTGAACGCGTCGAACCGCGCGAGCACTTCCTCGGTCGCGGGGTTCACGCTCGTGATGGGTGACAGCGTCGT